>NZ_JAWOQO010000013.1:0-146386 GCF_033337345.1 Vibrio sp. YT-18
GTGTGAAGACCAGTTTGCCGTCAACAATCTCGACTGTCCCTTGGTCACTCGGCACAGATGCCGAGTCAATCGACAGCGTATCGCCATCAATATCGGTGTCGTTTGGCAGGACATCAACCGTTACTGAGCTATCTTCCTCTGTAATTATTGTATCATTAGAGGCAATAGGCGCATCGTTAACTGAGTTTACTGTTACCGAAACTTGAGCTTCATCCTCTAACTCACCATCTGTGATGGTGTAGCTAATCGTTGCATTACCGTTGAAATTTTCAGCCGGAGTGAAAACAAGCTTACCATCGATAATCTCAACGATACCTTGCTCTTCTGGTACAGAAGCAGAGGTAATGATTAAATCATCACCTTCAATATCACTGTCGTTAGCGAGCACATCAATTACAACCTGGGAATCCTCGTCAGTTTGAATCGCATCATTAGTTGCTATTGGCGCGTCATTAACAGGCGTAATATCTAAGTTAGCAGTGCCATTAATAACACCGCCATCGTTATCAATAATGTCATAGGAGAATGACACTTCAGTGTCATCGTCAGCCTCTGGAATGTAAGTCCAAGATCCATCGCTGTTATCAATTAAGGTGCCATTCCCACTCTCAATAGTGACGTTTGTAATGACAAGAGTATCGGCATCATCAATATTGACGTTCGATAGTAATTCTTCAGTAGTTATCGTGATTGGATCGCTATCTTCCTCAACAGCGCTTAATGTCACTGGAGAATTAGTAAGTGGCTTACTTGAGCCATCCCCACTTGTCTCGATACCTGTTGTGAAGAAATCATTTAAGGTCAACGCTTGAGTTTCAGATAAGCCGAGGGATTCTAAGCCAATAGTTTCAAAGTTTGTTGAGGCTAGCACTTCAGTACCATCTCGTACAATCGTGGCACTATTTTGCAAACTGGAGCCACTATTTTCACCCGCTGCAGGTGCGAGTTCTTCATCAATAGCAGAAGGGTCTTGACCTTGCTCAATAGCACTAATAATCTGTGCTACATCGTCTGAAATATCTTTTAAACCTTGCTCTTGAGCAAGCTGAATTTTCAGGTCTTGAGGCGCAGCATCTGTCATTGCCACTATCACTTCACCTGGTAGAGGCTGCTGTCCTTCTGCAAGGACTCTCAGCTGCCCATCCAAACCTATTACGACGACTTGATTACCGAGTGGCACTAATGCTGTACGATCCATATAAACCTTAACCCTAAATAACTGTCAAGTTTTTGACTAATAATACTAATTTGCTATATATTGCCCGAATATATAGTGCAATAACAGCAATTTGATGCTCAATGAAGTAATTATGTGTCATACATCAATAAGAATCCAGACGCATAAGTGTTTTATTTTATTAAAATCTGGACACTCGTTTCTAGCCATTACCTCCATCTTTAATTTGAGATCTTAATTCAAGTTTTAGGCAGATTTAGTAGGTTGATTTATCAAAATTGAAACAAATGAACAGCGAATCAACAGGTTACTTCATCGCATATTAATGTTATTGTGCGCTAAATTATTGACGCCCTTATAAGTATTCCACTTATAAGCCCTATCACCTCGAGAATTTTTACCATTATCTAGGAGAATCACAGTGAAGTGGACTCGTGCCAACGCCTTTTGTATTGGTATGTTCACCGCTAGTCATGCTTTTGGGCAAACGCTAGAGCAAGCGGTTGAAAACACATTAAAAACCAATCCTGACATCAAAAGTGCGTTCAATGAATTCGTTAGCAAGCAGTATGTGAATGAAGCATCTGGTGGTGCTTACCTCCCATCCGTAGACTTAGATGCCGGTATCGGTTACGAAGGAATCAAACCCGCAGAGTCAGGGCGAGATTCAACCGATCTGACAAGAAAAGAAGCCACCGTGACACTAACCCAGCTAATATGGGATGGCTCAGCGACACTTAATGATATGGATCGAACAGCAGCTGATGCTGAATCGGTCCGTTATCAACTTCTAGCTGATGCCCAAGACACCGCTCTAGAGGTCGCGAAAGTTTATTTAGACTCAGTAAAAGCTTATGAAATTCTTACACTTTCCGAGAATAACTTGAAAGTGCATAAGAAGATCTATGAAGACATTAAAAAGCGAGTTAACTCAGGTATCGGTTCTACAGCAGACCTAACCCAGGTAGAGGCTCGTTTAGCAAAGGCTCATGGTAACTTGGTGGCAGCTCAGAACAACTTATATGACAGCCACACCACCTTTACACGCCTTGTCGGACAGTCACCACAAGGATTGATTTTCCCAAGAGCGGACCAAAACTTTATTCCCTACACCATCGATGAAGCGATTGACTTGGCATTCGAGTCACATCCAGTAATCAAAATTTCGGTAGCTGATGTGGACTCTGCAAAGTTCCAATACAAGCAATCTAAGGGAACTTACTACCCAACGATATCGGTAGAAGCGGCTCAAACATGGCGTGATGATGCAAGCGGTATCGAAGGAAGCAGCGAAGAGACAACAGCAATGTTACGTATGCGTTACAACCTCTTTAACGGTGGTAGTGACGTAGCCAACGCTGAAAGTTTTGCCTACCAACTAAATAAAGCAAAAGACCTAAGAGAACGTGCATACCGCCAAGTAGAAGAAGGTCTTCGTCTATCTTGGAGTGCGTTAGATTTAACACTTCAACAAAAAGAGTTCCTAGCGGATCACGTAGATTCGGCCTCAGAAACTGTCATCGCCTACGAAAAGCAGTATCGCATTGGAAAACGCACTCTGCTGGACTTGTTAAATACTGAAAACGAACTTTTCGAAGCGAGAAAGAACTACTTGGATGCTCGATACTCAGAGCAGTACGCCAAGTACCGCGTTATGAACGCGACTGGCCAATTGTTAAATGCCTTGCGTGTCGATGTACCTACAGAATGGAATGAAAAGGTGGAGTACTGATCATGAAACCAGTGAAGATTCTATTTGCATTGGGTATGCTCGCCATCACTCAACACGTTGTTGCTGAAGACGAATATGAGTATCGTCCTGTACCAAATGCAGAACAAATAGCAGATTTGCAAGATGACGATAACGATGGTGTCATCAATGCTCGAGATATGTGCCCAGGTACACCTGAAGGCTCAGAGGTCGACAACGACGGTTGTGGAGAATACATTAAAGCATCAGATAACATGCAAGTGCGGATACTTTTTGCTAACGACTCTGATGAGATCAATCCAGTCTTCAGAAGACAAGTCCGAGAGCTTTCCGACTTTTTAAAAGAGTACCCTACTACTTCGATAGAGCTGCACGGCTATGCTAGTAAAGTTGGTGGTTCAAAGCATAACCAAGATCTTTCTGAAAGACGAGCACGCAATGTCCGTGAAGCCCTACTAAGCTACGACATCGAACCGAGTAGAGTCCGCATTGTTGGTTTTGGTGACACTCACTTAGCACAGCAAGGGACCGATGAAGTCAGCCATGCTTTAAATCGTCGAGTAACCGCATCAGTCGTTGGTTACAAAGGCGAGATAAAAAGAGAGTGGACAATATTCACAACTCTTCCAGAAAGGTAAAGTACCTGTTTTTGTTTGCTCTGCAAGCACAAAGCAAACAAAAACGAGTGAATGCTTAACCTCAGAAAAGGAGCTTCGGCTCCTTTATTTTTACTCATTTCGACAACCGTATTATGCTTTAGGAATCGGCACTTTAGTGTTACTCTAGCCACGTCATAACAACGAGAGTTTTGAAATGAGCAAACTTACATCAGATATCCAAGCGAACCTTGACCTTTTTGTTGCAGAAACGAAAGAAAACCAATTGGTTTGGGGTTTACGCAATGAAGAAGGTTGGCTATCTTGCGATTCAACTGAATTCGAAAACAGCGAAGTCATGCCTTTCTGGTCTTCTAAAGAAGATGCAGAAGCACATAATGTTGAAGAATGGGCAGATTTTACTGTACTAGAAATCCCATTAGATATCTTTGTTGAAGATTGGCTTTTGACTCTTGCTGAAGATGGTGTTCTTGTTGGAACTAACTGGAACGATCAGTTAGAAGGCAAAGAAATGGAGCCTCAAGATCTAGCAAAGCTTTACATTGATTAAAGATTTCTGACCTCAACTTTATGTTGAGGTCTTTCTTTTTTATGCCTCTTCTTTCAATATCTCGACCAAGTGCATAGTTTTACTACTCTTTTTCTTAGTACACCCAACTTAATCACAACGCTGATGCGTTAAAAGCGCTATGATAACTCAACTTTAAAGGCACCTTAAATTAAAGGCTCGTTTAAACATGCGCGTGCTCTATCCCTTGCTTGCGTCACTTTTGCTCACTCCAGTATATGCAAGCGACACTCAAGATATTGAACCAAACCAAAATATCACACAGTGGCACTCTGTCTACCAAACCACACTACGAAGCAACCCTGAGTCGGCATTGAGCATGCTTCAAGATCGCTACCATACAGCGAAATCGGACAGCGAAAAGCTCTACGTAAGTGGATTGATTTATGAATATATGTCAAACATAAATCAGCCTTACTACGGCAGCAGTCAAGTCTTAGACAACCATTTTTCTCAATTAGAATCAGAATATATTCTTGCCTTAAATGAACGTAAGCATGGTAGTTACGAGGCCTCAGTAGATAGCTTTTCTTCTTTGCGACAGACAATGAAGAAAATATCCGATTCCGAAGGCAAGGCTCTGATGAACTATCAACTTTGTTATACGCTGAATCAACAAGGTCGTTATCACAAAGCAAACTTTTATTGCTCATCCATAGAGAGCCACTTAAATCATAAGCATCAAGAAAACTTCCCTGTTGATCTTGCTTTGCGCGTGGTAGCAAATAACTACAATTACCGTGGTGACTATGAAAAAGCCTTAAGTTTGTATCGACAGTTGATGGCCAACATGTCGACGCAAAGCGATCCTTCAGGGATTTACAATGACATCGGCAATTTACTTGCAGAGCTGGGGCAATTTGAACAATCAGAGCAATATCTCATTCAAGCCTTACTGGTTCGCCAAGATGAAGGGACACCTCTTGAAGTTGCGCAAGTCGAACATAGTCTAGGAGCGATGTACAGAAAATCCAAAGAACTCGATAAGTCCATCAGCCACTACAAAAATGCATTAACGATTCTCGAACAACTTCATTATCCATACGGGCAAGGGTTGACCTATTTAGGGTTATCTGCTGCTTTGGCCGATTCTGGGCAATTGGATACCGCGGTAGATTACATTGGAAGAGCATTAAACATTGCCCAAACTTATGAGAATACGCACCTTGAAACAGAGGGTCATTTGGCTGCTGGATTGGCATATTTAAAGAACCATACACCCGAAAAATCGATTGAACACGGTACAATTGCGTTAAGATTAGCGGTAAAAAACGCTAGGCCCTTATTGCAAGCGCAAGCCCAATTACTCCTCTCAAAAGCATACCAAGCTCAAAATGATTACAAAAAGGCGCTGGAGCATCACAAGGCCTACTCGACGATTGAACTAACGAACCGAGACGCGAGTAATATCAAGGCGTTAGAGGCACTAGATCTCACTAAAAAAGAGTATGAATATGATCTACAAGTCGCGCAGTTGAACAACGAAACTCTTCTAAGTCAGTACCAGTTTGAAAAACTCACAGACCAACAACGCACTTATAATTTTGTTGTTTTCTGTTTATTGATTCTCCTCGCTCTGGCATTGATGGTTCAGCGACAAACACGCTTAAAAGCCAAAATAGACAGCTTAACGTGTGCATTAAACAGAGCGGCAATTATAGAGACGATTAAAAGCCACACCTCCAAAGCGGAAGGAGACTTCCGCTACGTTCTAGCATTAATCGATCTAGATGACTTTAAGGCGATTAATGATCAGTATGGTCATCCGACTGGCGACTTAGTACTACAACAGGTATGCAAAGCGCTTAAAGCTAAACTTAATAAGGGAGAGTACTTGGGTCGTTTAGGTGGAGAAGAGTTTATCTTGCTATTGAAAAACGTCGATGAGATTGACGTTCCCTTTAGAATACAAAGTCTGCATAAAACAATTTCAGAAAAGAGTGTACATTCGCTTAATAACCATCAATTGAATATATCTGCGAGTCTGGCCTATCTATCAACCTCAATGCCACTCACCAACTTTGATGAGCTCTATTCGATATTAGACCAAGCGTTATACAATGCTAAGAAGCAAGGAAAAAACTCCCTTGTGGATGCATACAACGAGCCGATGAGTTTAAGTGCTGAGTATATTCTCTAATAAAACCAAACCACCAGCGTAGTGGTTTGTTATAGGTGGAAGCATCAGTAAGACATTCAGATGCAACACCATCATCAAGGAGTCTTTGTGCCCAAGGCAAGAAAAAACATTCAGTCTCTAGAGCGAGGTTTTCTAATCCTCGAGTTGCTCTCGATGAGTGAGTCTCCCCTATCATTACAGACGATCAGTAATGCGATCCAGTTAAATAAGACGACTGTTCACGGGTTACTTGCGACTCTACACTCTCTTGGATATGTATCCAAACACAACCATAGCTACAGCCTAGGGTTTAGATGCTATGAACTGTCTAAGCCGATTGAACAAAAAAACGAAGCTATCCGACAACATTTTGTTCCATTGCTGAAAAAAATGGCCCAAATGACTAACAACACTGCTTACCTCGCTGTACAAAGTGGCGCTAAAGAGTACTTGTATATCGATGCTATAGAGCAGGATAACCCTCTTACTATCCGTAGCCCGAGAGGGAAACGAGAAGGACTCACAACATCTGCGATCGGCAAGGTTTTTCTTAGTTTTGATGATGAGCTTCGCCGAACATTGCGCCTTGAAAGCCAAATATCCCCCACGTTAGAAACTGAACTTAATCAGGTTGTATTATCAGGTTACGCACTCGATTTAGAAGAGGCAGAGCCAAACCTCAATTGCTTAGCGATCCCCCTTTACTTGGATGGTAAAGTCGTTGCTGTTGCAGGTGTTAGCGGTGCTGCCTCCGAACTGACGGTCACTAGGCTAAAACACTTTGCCAGCATCTTTCTCAAACTTTAAGATTTGACAATGTCGAATCCTAGGCCATTTTTGTACTGTTTTGATTACATGCTTATACGTCGCCTCTAATATAGTCGTTGTTCAACTCAACAACGTAGGAGAAGCGATGTCTACTGTATTAATCACTGGCGCTAACCGTGGCTTAGGCTTGCAATTTGTCCGCCACTACCTTGGAAAAGGTTGGCAAGTTATCGCAACTTGTCGTTCACCAGAAAATGCTAAGCAGCTCAATGAACTAGTAACCCAACCCAATCAACTTCAACTGATGGCTCTAGACGTCACTAACCAACAAGATATCGATCAGTTAGCCACTCAATTAGCGGATCGTCCGCTCGATCATTTAATTCTTAATGCAGGTGTATTAGGCGAAGAGTGTGCAAAGCTTGGCGAAATGACCCAGAAAAAATGGCTAGAAGTACTAAACATAAATACCGTCGCACCTGCCCTGCTAATTCAAGCCCTACAAGACAACGTTGCGAAAAGTCAGCACAAAACCATCGTGGGAATCTCAACCCGAGTTGCGAGTTTAAGCGATAACAGTTCAGGTAACATGTACAGTTATCGAGCATCTAAAGCAGCGCTTAATCAGGTTCTAGTATCAGCAGCACGCAATCTCGAATCGCAAGGAGTAAAAACTGTCGCAGTTCATCCCGGCTGGGTAAAAACCGATATGGGCGGTGAGGACGCAACCTTTTCTGCCGAGGAAAGTGTTGCAGGCATTGTTTCGGTCGCAGAACAGCTAACACTTGAGCAATCCGGAAGCTTCCGCGTATTTGATGGCTCTACAATCGAATGGTAACTGTTCTCTAAATGACGTCTCCCGGCCAAATTGAAGGCCGGGAGAATACAGTAAACTAATAGGCCAAAAAGATAAAAGCTCGCACTATCGTCAGACAAGCGAGCCGTTATCGTCTATGGTGTTGTACTACCGTCAAACGCTGAGGAAGTCAGCGATTGCAGAGGTGTCATTTAGGCAATGATTTCCTGTGAAACTCACTCAATCATCCCACTCAGGCGCTAGCCCTTCAGGGTTTACTTCGCGGCCATTTCTTTCCAACGCATCTATCTTTGCAATCGCCTCTTCACTCAGATTAAGTTCAAGTGCTTTCAGGTTACTTGCTAAATTCTCTCGTTTAGTTGAAGACGGGATCACCGCGTAACCTTTTGACAAAGCCCAAGCAAGCGCGACTTGAGCTGGCGTGGCCTGATAGTCCTCAGCAATACCTGCAATAGTTGGGTCCCCAAGTACTTTCCCATATGCCAAGGTCATGTAAGACGTTACCTGAATATCGTTTTCCTGCATGAAGCTGACCAACTTACGATTTTGCAAATAAGGGCTAAGCTCGATTTGGTTAGTAACAATATTCTCTTTACCGACCACTTCTATCGCTTGTTGCAACAAGTCAATATTAAAGTTGGATACGCCAATATTACGGGTTAAGCCTTGCGATTTAGCTTCAAGTAATGAAGCCATGTATTCGTTCAAGTTATTGTTATTGCCAGGCCAGTGGATCAAGGTCAAATCCACATAATCTGTATTTAGCTTTTCTAAGCTCTCTTTTAGACTTGGAATGAGTTGTTCCGTGTTCATGTTATCAACCCAGATCTTGGTCGTAATGAATAGCTCATCACGTGCAATACCGGACTGTGTCAATACTTCACCGATTTCTGCCTCATTACCGTAAATCTGTGCAGTATCAATTACGCGGTAACCCACTTCTAACGCATTACGGACTGAATCCTTAACTACTTCACCCTCTAAACGAAACGTGCCGACGCCAAATGATGGTACTTTCATCTAAATCTCCTGAATTATCGATTTTATAGTTGATTCGAAGCAAAACTTTACGCCGCAAGAAACTTTCCGTAAAGTTAACAATACTCAAATCTAATTTGAAATATATTCAACAATGAAAGCTACTCTAGATGAAATGCGCACCTTTATGGCCGTGGTCGATACGGGTTCAATCAGCTCTGCGGCTGAA
This sequence comes from Vibrio sp. YT-18, assembly GCF_033337345.1. Taxonomy (NCBI): domain Bacteria; kingdom Pseudomonadati; phylum Pseudomonadota; class Gammaproteobacteria; order Vibrionales; family Vibrionaceae; genus Vibrio; species Vibrio sp. YT-18. The sequence goes on from NZ_JAWOQO010000013.1 coordinate 8,985, forward strand.
CTGTTATCGATGACCGTCTCGGCGGTGAGTCGATCGGTATCTCGGCTAGAAGCCAAACTCGAAACGACCTTGTTAAATCGCACAACCCGTAAGTTAGATGTTACTAATGAAGGAACGATATACCTCGATAAAGTCAGACATATTGTAGAAGCAGTAGAGAATGCCGAAGCACAACTGAAAAGCCAGAAATATAAGCCTTCTGGCCTCCTACGAATAAACGCAGCTACCCCCTTCTTACTGCACGTACTAACGCCGCACATTGCTAAATATCAGAGCTTGTATCCAGAAGTCGAAATCGATCTCAATTCCAATGAGGAAAATATTAGCCTTTTGGGAACAAAAACCGATGTTGCTTTTCGTATCGGTGAGCTACAAAACTCAACCATGCGCGCGATATTTCTTGGTAAAAGTCGGATTCGAATCGTCGCGAGTCCAGAGTATTTAAGACAACATGGTACTCCAACCTCAATAGATCAGTTACTCAATCACAAGCTACTTGGATTCAACAAGCCGGAGTATCTTAAGGAATGGCCGATCATGGATGATAAGAACAAACTTCTGCGTATTATGAGTAGCCTAAGATCTGATAATGGCGAGACGCTAAGATGTTTAGCCTTACATGGTGCGGGGATAGCTTGCCTGTCTGACTTTATGACCTACTCTGACCGACAAGCTGGTCGCTTAGTGGGCGTGCTTAGTGAACACACGCATAATGTCGAACAGCCAGTTCATGCGGTGTATTACAAAAATGCCAGTACCTCACGCCGGATCAGCTCTTTTATTGACTTCATCAAGCAAGAAATCAAGGTAGAGAACCACCAGTTCCTTTAAAGACCACCGCTGTTTGTGGCAAAACACTTTTGTCTTTTTGCCGCTTTTTCTCACAACAAAAATCTCATAGTGTCCTGAATATCAGGGAGGCACCTTGCCTCCTAGTACTCAAAGTAATAGTCAGGCTTCATAATGCATAAAGATTTAAGTAACAGATTCACCATCGGTGTTGAGCTCCCCCTAGATAATGACTGGACCCAAGAAGGCCAGACAAAACGCCTGCTCCAACGAAAACCATTCGGCGTACCAGACATGAGTGCACATAAACAGCGTATTATGTTAGCCGATAAGTTAGGCTTTAACGTAGCGTGGGTGAGAGATGTCCCGTTGTACGACCCTAACTTTGGAGACGCGGCACAAATTTATGAACCGTTCAGTTATCTTGGCTATCTCTCTGCGTGCACCGACAACATTCTACTAGGGACAGCAGCGATAGTATTACCGTTAAGACAACCTTGGCTAGTGAAAAAAGCCGCTGCGACCATCAACGAGTTAAGTGGTGACCGCCTGATACTCGGTGTGGCTAGTGGAGACCGCCCTAGTGAATATCCCGTTTTTAATGCCAACTTTAACAGCCGTGGCTCAGCTTTTCGAGAAAGTGTAGAGATTTTGAAAGATACGCAAAATGATAAGCTGGGTAACGATCTACAGTTATTACCCGAGTTTGCTGATATTCCTATCTATGTCGCAGGGTTAGCGCAGCAAAGTCCACAATGGATAGGAGAAAACCTAGACGGCTGGCTCGCCTACCCAGGCACACCTGATGATCATGAACACCGCGTTGCACTTTGGCGCTCCGTAGCGGGAAACAAACCCTACGCCAGCTTTATTCATCTTGATTTAGTCGATAACCCAAATGCACCAGTCGTTCGGCATCATTTTGGTATCCAGGCCGGAGTCAATGGCTTGAGCGATGAGCTAGAAAAAATGCAAGAAGCAGGAGTCAATCACATCGGGTTGCATTTCCGTCGTAATAGCCAACCAATTGATAAATCAATGGAACAGATCGCTCAGTACGTGTTGCCACGCTTTAACTAAGAGCAAATAAAAATATGTGCCACCTTACTAAGGGGTGGCACGCTAGGCTTGGCAGTTGGAAAAACAAAAGCTGCAATAACGACAAAACTCTTTTGTTAAAACAACAATAATAGTGTTATTTTAAAGTAAGTCTTGGTTGAATAAAGTCGATGAACGCGGAAATACGCTTAGAGACTGAAGAAGATTTGTAGAACACAGCATTGACCTGTTCTCGTCCAGTATTTGTGATTTTTTCCGATTCAAACAATGCCACTAACCGTCCAGAATCAAGATCATCTTTCACCATAAAGCCAGATAAACATGCAATGCCGTTCCCTGCCAGCACTAACTGTCTAACCGTTTCACCACTGCTGGATAGGATATCAGGCTCTATCATCTCAAACCCTCGTAATGGCCACTGATTTAACACTTTAGCGCCAGAAAAACCGATCAAGTTATGACTGCGCAAATCGCTCACCGCTTCAGGGAAACCTCGTTTAGATAAATAACCAGGCGTGGCAACTATAAATAGTGGGCTTGTTCCTAAAGGTTTAGCATGCAGTGTTGAATCCGATAATCGTCCAATACGTATCGCCACATCGGTTCTTTTTTCCAATAGATCCACAAAACCCTCATTAGAGGTAAGATCGAGTTGAATATCAGGATAAGCCTCTTTAAATGGCTTAATTAACGGCACGAGTTGATGTAAAACAAATGGGCTAGCGGCATCAACTCTTAAGCGCCCCTTGGGTAATTCACCTCGTGTGATGATCTCTTCTTCAGCTTGCTGTATTTGTAGTAAACCTAAGCGAACCGCTTCAACAAACTGATGCCCTTCCTCAGTAACTTCCACTCTGCGTGTCGTGCGATTCAGCAAGGTTACCCCCAACTGTGATTCAACTTTACTAACCGCACGAGATACCCTAGCGACTTGAATACCTAGTGCATCAGCAGCGGAAGAAAATCCACCACTATCCACAACTGCCATAAGAATCTCTAATTCATCTGATCGGGTTAACATTTCATCCCCTTTCTTAACTGCGCACTTTCATCATTTATAACAAAAGTATTTTGTAATAAACACCATTTTTCGCAACGAATAACTCTTTAATAATACACGACATGGAAACGGGCTATTCGTTTATCCATTCATATTCAATGATTATAAGAGAGAGTTGTTATGCCTTTAGCTTTACTTGCATTGACGCTTAGCGCCTTTGCTATTGGAACCACGGAGTTTGTAATTGTCGGTCTGATACCGACTATGGCCTCCGACCTCAACGTATCATTACCTTCAGCGGGTCTTTTAGTTAGCCTGTACGCACTTGGTGTTGCGGTTGGTGCTCCCGTTTTAACAGCGCTGACTGGTAACTGGAAAAGAAAGTACGTTCTGCTTTCTGTTATGGCACTGTTTGTTCTTGGCAATCTGTTAGCCTGGCAAGCACCTGGATACAACACACTAGTTACAGCAAGGATACTGACCGGGCTTGCACACGGTGTGTTCTTTTCGATCGGCTCGACTATCGCCACTGGCCTAGTGTCAAAAGAAAAAGCCGCTAGCGCAATTGCTATTATGTTTACCGGTCTGACCGTAGCTCTAGTGACGGGCGTGCCACTTGGAACCTGGATTGGCCAGACATTTGGTTGGCAGGCAACCTTCCTAATCGTCGCGATCCTTGGAATCATCGCACTGATAGGAAGCGCTCTACTAGTGCCGAGTAATCTGAAACAACCACCAGCAACCAAGCTGTCATCGCAAGTAAAAGTCTTGACTCAGCCTCGTCTACTTTTGGTGTACGCAATCACCGCGCTCGGTTACGGTGGTACGTTCACAGCCTTCACTTACTTGGCTCCTATTTTGGAAGAAGTTTCGGGGTTTGGCTCTAGCGCTATCAGCCTAATTATGTTGGTTTATGGTGTATCGGTCGCATTCGGCAACATCTGGGGCGGAAAGATGGCCGACTCTATGGGGCCAATCAAAGCTCTGACAGCGATTTTCTCGGGCCTAATTGTGGTATTGCTCGTGTTTAGTGTCACAGCATTTAATCCAATTTCTGCAGTAGTGACCATTCTTGTCTGGGGTGCCTTTGCCTTTGGTAACGTTCCAGGACTTCAAGTTTATGTTGTCAAACTAGCAGAGAAATATTCACCTGATGCAGTCGACGTCGCTTCTGGTCTCAACATTGCTGCATTTAACGTAGGTATTGCACTGGGTTCTTGGGGCGGTGGCCTTATCGTGGCCAATGCTGGGCTGATGCACACACCTTGGATTGGCGCGATCGTAGTATTAGGTGCTCTACTACTAACCCGTTTCAGCGGAATGCTAGACAAGCGTGGAGAGCAGCACGCAACGGCACACTGATTCACGTTCCGAATCGATAAAAATCACTTAAGTTAGCCCGGCATTACGTCGGGCTTTCAATACAGAGTTTAAATACACCATTGACTGAGGTAGAAAGTTTATTCTACCCTTAGGTAAAACAAACGTTCTACCTGGTATGTCAAATAGTGAAAGAAAAAATCGCAGCAAGCCTAGAAAAAGCATTCAGTCAGTATGGCTTCGCCGAGCCGAGCGTACCTCAACTCAAAGACGCCTGCGAAGTCAGCCTGAGAACCCTGTACAAATACTACCCCTCCAAGGAAGCGATGATTGTTGCAGCTCTCGAGCATCGCCATCAAAGGTATTTGAGTTTTTTGCTCGAAGACGCCCCTGCCAATGGAACACCGGCTGTATTACACCTATTCACTCGCCTCGAGGATTGGATGAAGGAGTTTGCACCGAATGGCTGCATGTCCATCAATGCATTAGCAGCCTATCCAGAAAATCTATCTATTAATCAAGCAGTAAAACAACACAAATTGGCGGTTCGTCAGCTTATGGTCCAACTAAGTCAGCGAGAAGACCTCGCAACCACACTCTTCTTGTTACATGAAGGTCTATCCAACGCATGGCCGGTTCTCGGTCACGCTGCCTTTGCATCCGCTGAACACACTCTGCTAGAACTAATGAAGGAGAACAATCAATGACCACAATCCCGAAAGTCATGAAAGGCGTCCAACTTATCGGTCATGGTGGGCCAGATATGCTTCGTTACCGCGATGATCTACCTGTGCCAGTCCCCTCGCCTGATGATGTATTGATCCAAGTTGCCGCCGCCGGAGTCAATAACACCGACATCAATACCCGAACAGCATGGTATTCTAAAAACGACGCCAATAGCATGGATGCAAGTTGGTCAGGAGACGCGCTATCTCTCCCTCGAATCCAAGGTGCCGATGTATGCGGTACCATCGTCGCTGTTGGTGAGAATATCTGCCCATCACGAATCGGCCAGCGTGTGCTTATCGAACCATGTATTACGCGCTTCCACAGTCAAGCACTTAGCTCGCCTTGGTACTTCGGTTCAGAATGTGATGGTGGCTTTGCTCAGTTCACTGTTGTTGACAGTAAACATGCATATGCTGTGAATAGTAGTTTATCGGATATCGATTTGGCCTCCTTCCCTTGTTCTTATTCAACTGCCGAGAACATGCTTGTCCGCTCTAATGTCACAGCGAGCGATACCGTACTGATTTCAGGGGCATCCGGTGGTGTTGGCTCTGCCGCAATCCAACTGGCGAAGGCGCGTGGAGCATACGTCATTGCTATCGCCAGCCCAGAAAAGAAAGAACAGATCACGGCATTAGGAGCAAACCAAGTTATCCCTCGCGATGCAAATTTGACGGCGACTCTCGGAGAAAACAGCGTTGACGTAGTGATTGATCTGGTCGCAGGAGAGCAGTGGCCACAATTTCTTCAGGTACTAAAACCAGGATCAAGATACGCTGTTTCCGGCGCCATAGGCGGCCCAATTGTCGAGCTGGATGTAAGAACTCTTTACCTTAAAGACCTAGCGTTATTTGGTTGTACCGTTTTGGCACCAGAAGTATTCGGTAACTTGGTTCGCTATATCGAACAGAACGCAATTCGTCCCTTAGTCGCGGAGTCATTTCCCTTGAACCAGATAGGTCAAGCGCAAGAAGTATTTTCACGCAAGCAACATACTGGGAAACTGGTTTTGGAAATCACATAGCTTTTGTGATTAACAGCGGCCTATACAAGTCGTTGTAATTTGAGAAACCTTTAAGCATCCTAAAAAGTTCTCAATATTTAGAAGATCGCTACGGTTGGCTTAGCTTGTTATCCCTTTTCATCACGCTAAGCCAGCTTGTAAAAATATGCGGTGTTTGCTTCTGAGTTATAAATGTTTAATACCAACATTATCTTACTTCTGGCGTTCATGAACAGAACCGAGATCTGAACGACTTCGGTGTTAACCCTACGATTCTATTAAATATTTTCCTGAACGCGCTCACATCTTGGTAACCCACTCTAAATGATATTGCGTCAAATGTTAGGGTTGTCGACTCAAGTAAATCACAAGCTTTTTGTACTCTTAAGCTTTGTATGTATTGGTTAACATTGAAACCTGTCGCCTTTTTAAAGCGTCGCTGCAATGTCCTTTCTGTTAAACAACTCAACTCTGCAAGCTCTTTATTGCTCAGTTTTCCTTGATAATGATCGTTTATATAGTGCTGTAGTTGAACAATTACCTCATCACCATGTTGGAAGTTTGGGGTAAACTGTTGATAAAAGCGTTGCTCTCTCGGACCAGTATCAATAACCAACATTTTGCCTAACAGGCGCATTACTGCCGGTGACGCAAATAAGGAAACCAGCTCCAAACCTAAATCCACCCATGACATCATACCCCCAGCCGTAATGATCGTTCCTTCGTTAATAAGGATGGCTTCTTGTCTTACGTGGATATCGGGAAACTGACTCGCTAATGAAGGAGCCAAGCCCCAGTGTGTCGTACAAGACTTATTGGTCAACAACTGGGTTTGAGCAAGAATAAAAGTACCGGCGCAGGCGGAGGCTAAAATCGCACCTTTACTATATTGGATATTTAACCAGTCGAGTAGCTCTGGCTCTGGTTCTAAGTAATATTGACCAGTGCCGCTAGGCGGAATCATTACCGCTGTTTTCACATCGAAGTGCGTGTTTGACCAGTGAGCCAATATCTCTACTTCAAAGTGCACATCAACGCCCAATTTAGCCGCCGCACGGTTTGCCATCTCGAAGAGTTCGCTTAAACCATATACGGAGGCTTGCGAGCTATCTGGGTAATTAACGAGTGCTATTTTCATTTTCAATTATCTTCAAGTGTCGCTTTTTGACTCTTTTGTGTCATTTTAGACTCTAAAGAAGGTAGCTAAAAGTCTTTATATTATTCGTACCGCAATGATCCTGAATAAAAGGAAAAGAAAATGACTCAAAAAGCCCTACTTGTAATTGATTTGCAAAACGACTATTTCCCAGAAGGAAAGTTTCCTTTATGGAATACAGAATCAACTTTAGACAATGTTAAGAGAGCAATAACTAAAGCCAATGAGCAAAACATTCCTGTGATTCATATTCAGCATATTGCCGATCCTGCCATGGGCATTGCCCCATTCTTCAATGAAGGCAGCGACGGTGCCAATATTCACCCAGAAGTTCTTGCTTTAGCGCCGAATTCCGAAATCGTGGTAAAGCACTTCGCAGATAGCTTTGAAGGAACACGTTTAAAAGAAGTATTGGCAAGCAAAAATGTAACGGAGTTACTTGTATGCGGAATGATGACACAAAACTGCGTCACACATACTGCTATCTCAAAATCTGCGGACAAGTATGATGTTTCGATCTTAATGGATAGCTGTACCACGGTCGATGAAATGATTCACAACATTGCACTTCACGCTGTCTCAACGAGAGTTCCCCTCGTAACTATTGAAGATAAGCTGTAATACACGCAAAACCTTTCGCTCACACAATGCGGGCGAAAGGTCACACATATATGCACTTTCATTGATATTTGCTTACTTTGTGTTAAACATTGGTTTCCAAACAGTTACAAGGAAACGTTTATGAAATGGATAGTCGTATTGTTTATTAGCTTATTTTCAGTTTTCAGCCATGCGAAAGAGTGGAAACAAATTCGCTTCACTGTTGAAGGGGCTTACCCCCCATTTAGCTGGACGACAAAAGAGGGAAAGCTAGAAGGGTTTGAAGTCGACCTCGCTAACGCGTTATGCAAAGAGTTAGAAGTAAAGTGCGTTATCTCAAAAATGGATTGGGATGGCATCATCCCTTCTCTCCTTAGTCGCAAGAACGATGCGATTATTGCTGCAATGACAATCACAGAAGAACGAGAAAAGAAAGTCGATTTCACCGTCCCTTATGCAAAAGTACCGACTCGTTTTGTAATGAAAAATGATAGAGAAATCAACATGGATGACGGCAGCCTAAATCGTTTATCTATTGGAGTTCAAAGAGCCACAATTGGTGATAAGTACCTTTCTGCCTTGTATCCAGATATTGATATTCGTCGTTATGGTACGTTCGATGAGGCATTTACCGATCTACTCAATGGACGGTTAGATGCTGTATTTGGCGGCTCAATCGGTTTAAGTGCTGGTTTTCTTGAAACTGCACAAGGTGAAGGCTATCACTTTACTGGACCAGCGTTTACAGAGGAAAAGTGGTTCGGCCGTGGCATTGGCGTAGCAGTGAGAAAACAAGACAAAGAATTAAAAGCATTACTCGATAGCGGAATACAAAAATTGATCCAGAGCGGTAAGCATAAAACCATCGCCAGCAAGTATTTCTCCTATAGTATTTACGAGTAACCTCTTTATCTTTTTATTGCCTGCGCGGTATAGGAAACTTCCCTTTCCCTATATGGCGACAAAAACAGAGCCCTCGAGCAATCGCCCGAGGGTTATTTTTATAAAAAAGCCCACGTATATAAGTAACCCGCTCCCATGGCCATCGTTAAGATAACGATTAGGAAGGCAGCGATCATTTGGTTCTTAAAAATTGATTTCAACAAAATCACTTCTGTAAGACTTGCGCCAGCACTACCAATAATAAGCGCCATAACAGATCCAAGAGCCATACCTTTTTGTACTAGTGCCGCGCTAAGTGGAATGACCGCCTCTGCACGGATGTACAATGGAATACCAATGATTGCTGCGACCGGAATCGCGTACCACTTCGCTTCACCAGCGAACTCCGCAATGAACTCCGTCGGGATGAAGCCATAGATAAATGAACCAATCGCAATGCCCATCATGAGATAAGGGAACACTTGCTTAAAGTCTTTCCAAGTTGATTGCCAAATACGTGCCCAGCGGCTAGGTTCTTTCTCTTCCAAGACTGTCGCTGTTGCACTACCGTCTGATGAACAGCAAGACACTTCCACTTTAGGTTCAGGTTTTGGTGCATCACCACAGCAAGATGTTTTCGCCGCAACTGGCGTAGGTTCATTGCAGGCGCTGGTACCACAGATTGATGCTGGTCTCGCTTCTTCTTTTTTCTTGCTTGAATCGCCACAAGAAGTACCGCACGAAGAAGAACCTACCGCTTGATATGCTTCTGGTTTGACGTAACGTTCAAACCCTAGTTTTTCAAGTACATAGCCTGCTACCACTGATACTGACATCGCGATAGCAAAGTAAAATACCGCAACTTTCCAACCAAAAGTCACCACAAACAAGCCAATAATCACTGGGTTAAGCAACGGGCTTGCAAATAGGAACACCATCATAGGTCCAAAACCTGCTCTTGCACGCAACAAGCCTTTTAAGAAAGGAATGGTCGAACACGAACAGAAAGGCGTAATCGAACCTAGCAACGCAGCAATGAAGTAACCTTTACCCTTTTTCGAGCTGAGAATAGATTGAATTTTTTCTGGCGTTAGAAAATCTTGCAACACACCGACAATGTAGCTAATTGCCAGAAATAAGATGATAAGTTCGGTTGCTAGAAACGCAAACATATCCAGCGCTTCTTTAGCCATAGTTATAATTTCTGTATTCACATTTACTCTCCTCGTCATTTTTCGCTAACAAGCTTACCTGATAGACAAGCCTTTATTTCGATATTTCTGGAATTATAGAATCACAAAACAAAAGATCAACAAAATATTTCCATAAAAATGGAATAATAAAACTAGTCATTACTTATCATAAAATTACATGTCATTAGCTATGCAGACTGGTTGTCGATGATAATTTCAGAGCATCTCGAATCCTTTTTATCAAACATAACCTAAAATTATCAAAATAAGAAAAAACCATAATTATTACAGTACTACCCTCTGAGTTAGTATGACTTTCGACCATTCTTAATAATGAGGAAAACCTATGAGAGCGATAACTTACCAACGAGATAACGATACTTTCTCTTTATCCGAATTACCTACACCAAAACTAGAAACCCAATTTGATGTATTGGTTAAAGTTAACGCTGTTGGTTTGAACCCTGTCGATGCAAAAATTCATTATTGGTCAGACATGGTCACTAACATGGGTAACAATTTTGTTGGCGGGTTAGACGTATCAGGAGAAATAGTCTCTGTAGGCGATGCGGTCGTTGATTGGAAGGTTGGCGATAAAGTGTTGTATCACGGAAACATGAGACGCCATCACGGTGGATTCGCTGAATTTGCTATCCATGATTCAAGAACGCTCATAAAGCACCCTCAGGTTCCGGTTGAAGTGGCAGCATCTACACCTTGCGCAGCCTGGACCGCATATCGCGCTTTGGTAGACAAGCTCGATATTTCAAATCGAAGCAGCATTTTTATCGCCGGAGGTGCTGGCGGCGTTGGAAGCTTTGCTATTCAGTTAGCAAAGACATTTGGTGTTGAACAGATCATTGCTACTAGTTCAGAAGCTAATCACGCATATTTGTCCTCGTTAGGAGCAACCCATACGATTGATTATCATCATGAAGATGTAGTTCAACGAGTAATGGACATTACCGGAAATCATGGCGTTGAGGTTGCACTCGATTGTGTAGGCGGTGATAACGACCGAATTGCAGCCTCGGTGTTAACCTTTGAGGGAGAAATGGTGGAGCTCGTCAAGACTGTCGACCCTTCTCAATATCCAGATGCCTTCTTAAAAGGCTTGGGCTTCCACCAAATAAGTTTGGGCTCTGGTCATGTCTTTGGCGAGAGAGGGTTTGCAAGTATCGTTAATGCCGGAAAGGAAGTGTCTGAGCTATTAGAAAATGGAGAATTGGAAGTACCGAAACTGAAGATCATCGGCTTAGAGGATGTAGGTAACGCACTCTTGGACATGCGAAATCAGAGAACAGTTGGAAAGATTGTCGTTAATCTGAACCAAAAATAATTAATAAAAATCTCGAGGCACACTGGCAAAGTAATGAGCAAGTTAAAGCATCTTGTTACTTTGCCAGATACGAAAGACTTTTATTTTATCTATAACGATGAATGAAAAACAAAATCTCTTGTCATGCTTCCCTGCACTTCACCAAAATTAGGCGTTTTCGAGAGTGTCTCTCCAAGCCGCTAGCAATTTAATATGACGTGGTTCAATCCCACAGCAACCACCAATAATGCTTGCTCCCTGCGCATGCCACTTTTTAGCATACTCAAGATATTCAGTCGGAGAGAAATGGCGAACTTCCTGAATGGTCTCGTTGGCTTGGTGCGCTTGCTTTATCGGAGCAAAGCTATTTGCGAAAGCACCTATCGTCAATTCTCTACCTGACTCACTCAATACTGCTTGTGTATCTATGATCGCTTGCTCGACAACTTCAGGAATAGAGCAATTGAAAAAGATACCTGAAACATTTGTTTTCAACAGCGTATTAACCGCGACTTTAAGAGATTCCCCTGAGCGAAGGCGAGCCAAAGAGTTAGGCTCATCCATTAAGGTGAAAGCAAGATAATTGGGCTTATCTGTTTTGGCTAAAATTATTGATAGAACTTCAACTTCAGCGAGGCTAGACACGGTCTCAGCTAACCAAATATCAACATATTGATCTTGCGCTTCAAATAACTCAGAAGCCACTTCCAGTGCCCTTTTCGGCTCGAATAATTCAGGCCTGTAAGACCCCATTACAGGAGGAAGAGAACCCGCAACGAGCACTCTATCGTTAGAGCTGGTGACTACATCTCTTGCAATTTTGGCTGCAGATTTTGCTAACTCAGTCCCCCGTTTTGCATAGAGTTCCTCGCCTAAGTGAAATGGAACACATGCATAACTGTTGACAGTGATAATCTCTGCGCCAGCGTCTATGAAATTCTCATGTGCCATTTTTACATATTGTGGTGATTCAATTAGCGCTTGTGCACTCCAAAGCGGCTGAGAAAAAGGGGCGCCAATACGTTTTAACTCTCGCCCCATGCCACCATCTAAAATTGTTACTTTCTTCATTTAGACATCCATACCGCCAAACATCCATAAGCTCTATTCAAACACAATTTTTATCAATTCAAAATGAAATTGTTATGTTTAAAGTGAACAAAAACTTAATGGCTGATTAAACACTCTAGTATTTACCAGACCTTTCATTCGGACCAAGATAATGTTATCGCCATTAACTTCGAGTAAAAAGCCCATTATCTATGTCTCTCGGCGAGGCGGGCGTTACGAGCCACAATAGTGCATGAAGTGATTGAGGGACTAACCCTCAATCAAATTTTCTTTTTATTATAAGACCTTAGATAAAAACTTCTGTAATCTAGGATTGGAGGGGTTATCAAAAAATCGCTCAGGAGAGTCAGAAACCAAAAGCTCACCATCTTCCATAAACAACACCCTATCAGCGACCTCTTTTGCGAAACCCATTTCATGAGTAACCACGACCATGGTCATTCCGTCCTTGGCCAAATCTTTCATCACATCAAGAACTTCTCCAACCATTTCAGGGTCTAGTGCTGATGTGGGTTCATCAAACAACATAATGTTGGGCTTCATTGCTAACGCACGAGCGATTGCGACGCGCTGCTGCTGTCCGCCTGATAAATGATTAGGATAATTATCCATTCTCTCCGACAGACCAACTTTATAAAGCAAATCTTTTGCTTCTTTCTTCACCGATTCAGGGTCACGTTTAGAAACCTTTAAAGGTGCCAACATGACGTTCTCTATCGCCGTTTTATGTGGAAAAAGGTTGAAGCCTTGAAATACCATGCCCACATCAGCGCGTAGTTTATTGATATCCGTAGATTTGTGGTACATATCGATACCATCTACGATTATAGACCCACTATTTATTGTCTCTAATTGATTAATCGTCCGTAAGAATGTTGACTTACCAGAACCTGACGGTCCTACGATGACAATCACTTCCCCTTTTTCTACATTTACCGATACGTCCTTGAGCGCATGGCAGCCATTAGGGTAAATTTTATTAATTGTTTTTGCTGAAATAATGTATTCCATTAATGACTCCACCATTAATCACTTGCTGCCAATTTCTTTTCTAACGTTTGTATAGCCCAAGATAAGGTACTAGTCAGAAGCAAATAAAGGGCCGCTACGGTAAACCAAACTTCAAATGGGGCAAAACTACCACTTACGACTTCCCTGCCCGCTTTTGTCAGATCAGTAATCGAAATCACGGAGACAAGTGAGGAATCTTTTATCAGGTTGATAAACTGCCCGGCTAAGGGAGGTAATGTCTGCTTAAACGCTTGAGGTAAAATGACATAAATCATCGCTTTGGGATAATTCATTCCTAGTGAACGCGCCGCTTCCATTTGTCCTCTTGGGATTGACTGGATTCCTGACCGCACAATTTCTGCGACATAAGCGGCGGTAAACACGGAGAGCGCTATCACTCCCGCAGTAAAACGCTCAAGGTCAAGCACAGTACCAATAAAGAAGTAAACGATAAAAATCTGTACTAAAAGAGGCGTTCCACGAATGACCTCGACATAAACAAGCGCCAGCTTTTTTAATGCCGGATTGCTGGATATGCGCATTAGTCCAACAACTAAGCCTAACGCTAGAGCAATGATAAGTGACCAGAGTGAGATTTTAATGGTCGTCACAACACCATCTAAAATTGGGCCAGAGCGCCACTCTTTTATAGTTGCTAAGGTATCTCCTTCAAAAATAAGATCACCTTCATAGACGTCCACAGACTTATATTGGCTTAGTTCAAGAACAATATCACCATGAATACTCTCCAGAGCCAGTTGGTTATTCTCGTCGAGAATGATGTTCCCATCGACAGGCGCGGTAATGGATGAAGCAGCGTTAGTGGCAATATAAGGAAGGACACGCTCCCAATTCCAGCTGTAATCGATTCGCTTACCTGACAGATAGACAAGACCGCAAATTGATAGCAAAACAAGAACAAAAACAGCGTTCCACAATAGGGATTTAAAGTTATTTTGCATGTGATTCCGAGAATGACTTTGATTAAAGTTGGTTGGGTATTTGAATAAAGAAAAGCGTTAGCTTCACAGCGCGAACCGTTTGGTTGGCGATGAACCGAGCCAGAAGCTAGCCGCTCCTCTACAATAACAAAATGATTACTTAACTTGCTTTAACCATTTATCGTCGTTAAACCACTTATCGTAAATGCGATCGTAAGTTCCATCGCCCTTAATTTGACGTAAATAGTTGTTTAAGAAGTTAAGCGTATCTGGATTTCCTTGCGGCACAGCCCAACCCAAAGGCTCGTAAGTAAACGGTTTAGCCAAGTGCATTAACTGCCCTTTGTTTTCCGCCACATAAATAGAGTTGTAAGGAAAGTCATAAACAAACGCATCTACCTTTCCGTTGGCAACCTCAAGTACCGCTTCAGACTGAGTTTCGTATAGATTTATCTTAGCTTTCGGAAGGTATCGTTTTACCGCTTGCTCACCCGTTGTCCCAAGCTTAGTTGCAACAACATATTCTGGACTATTGAGATCACGGTAACTAGACACTTTACCTTCATGTTTGAGATCTACGAGAATGGATTGACCAATAACCACATAGGGATCAGCGAAATTCACCTGAGTATTTCGCATAGGTGTGATCGTCATCCCGCCCATAATCATGTGACACTTACCAGTCAACAGTGTTGGGATAATGCCATCCCATGAAGTGTTTACCGGCACAAACTTAACATCCATGGCACGCGCCATTTGTTTACCCAAATCGATATCAAACCCGATGTACTGCCCATTTTTTGCTGTCATTTCAAAAGGCATATACCCAGAATCAAAGCAGACTTTTAGCTCCCCTGTACTTTTGATGTCGTCTAAAATTGGGTCTGCATTAACCGTCGTCGAAACAGCTAACCCCAGTGCAGCAAAACACAATAACTTTTTCATGGATATTCCTTTATCATTTGTTGTAAAGTTTTTTTATACACGACAATAGAATAAAAAACCACAAATAATGACTTTTTAATCACTAGAATTTGTAGAATCGTCACTAAGACGGAAGATCTGAATGAAAATCTATACCAAGGCATTGCAATTGAATTGCATGCATTAAGTGATTAAGTTGTAGGCAGGTCACTATAACGACAACAAACATACGCTTTGACTGAATAGTCAGCGTTTCCGAAAGTGGTTTAATTATTAACGAAACCATACAGATATTCGCTTTTTCACATTGACCGTAATGTCAAAAGTGCTTGAGTTTTATTGTTGACAATTCTTCCATAGTCAATGGTCACAAATGTGATGTACAGCACATTTCTATAATGGCACTATCACCTTTGTCGAGAGATATTAACAAGGATTCGTTGGACATCTTGACTTTGTAATACAAATAAAAAGGTGACTATATGAAAAAACTAATGACGCTCTCATCACTATTATTATTCAGTTTATCTGCTACTGCTGGTATTCATGTCGAACACTCTACAAACAAAGTTGTTCTCAATGACTTTACGACAAAAGATGCCGCTTATAGCTCTGCGTTTGATCTTGTCGATGAATACCAAACGCTATCAAAACATGAACTTAGAAATCGTCTAAACATCATTGGAAGCGGTTTCCCTCGTGATATTGCAATCGATGATAGTAAGGTGAGAGTTGAAGAATACGCACTTAACCGTGATGAAGTTAAATATCGTGCAATCATAAACTTCGATTATCACTTCAGAACAAGTGACGGCGGTAAAAACTAAAAAATCATCTGCACCTTTACTTTCTTAGAGCCCTTCCTATTTTAAGAAAGTAAAGGTGTCTAATCACATTGAAACGACGGCTTTTCATAAATCGCTCTCTCCTTACATAAACAGTATCAATCCCTACCTCTATCGTTTACATAAAAATAATTTTTCCAATCTTCATTGAGATACATTTCGTCGTTTGGCGCTTTATCATTCACTTGGTTCGCCATATGGATTCCACATCACTTAAATGAAAAAGACCCTTGAAATTGAGTTCACTTTTTTATGAAGATTAACTCAACCTAAGATTGACAATTGTCGTTATATTTTTCTCGTTTATAGCAATATATAAAAAACTCTTTTTGTTTTAATTAACCATAAGACGTAAAAATAAAAAAAGGCAACAAGATACTTCTTGTTGCCAAAGAAAAAAATCATCATTCAAAAATATGAAAATGAAAACTAGCAGTGGACTAGCTAACAAAACAATTATATCCAAAAGACTTTAACAAGTAACGATCAATATAATCCATTATATATGGATGAAAATCAGCACTTATAAAATTACACCGATAAATAAAAAAGCCTGAAAATAGTTTCAGGCTTTTTATATTTATTAATTTTTTAGAATGAATATCTCGCAGCTATTGCAAGAATATCGTCTTCATTGTCTACATCTGTAATTCTGTATTCTGCTAGTGCTTTAAAATTAGAAGTCAAATCGTACTCTGCACCTAGTGAGTAGTAATCGACGACGTCTTCATCATCACGCTCTAGATTGTTATAGCCAACAAGTGCCCAAAGCTTATCTGTTATTTCATAAGTGGCAACTGCTTCAATACCGGTGTAATCAATATTACTTTCAGAACCATCTTTAGCCCAGTTTTCACCATCACTGTATAAAACAGAGGCATAAAACTTGTCGTATTCAAATGCAATAGCACCCGTTAGCAGCTCTGCATCTTCTGCACCCGATTGCCCTTCACCTTCGTTGTAACCAAGCGCAACTTTGAAGCCATATGGCAACTTGTAGTCCGCCGCCGCACCATAAGAGGCTGCATCTGTTGACACTTCATCGTTTTCAGCCTGATAGCTAACATGAATATTCAAACCTTCATAGCTTGTCGTTAGCTTAAATACTGAATCGGAGCGACCGGTACCATATAGATCCGCACTTACGCCAGCAGCTTCATTACCAAACTCCGGGAAAATATCCGTGTAGTCAGATACTAAAGTGACCGCACCGTATTGACGTCCATAACTTACTGTTCCGTAATCTGCACCAACTCCTACATAGCCTTTTCGGATATCAAATTCATCATCTTCAATCCCATCAGCATCTCTGCGATTAGACTTAAATTCCAACTCATATAAGCCGAAGGCATAAAGATCTTCATTTATTTTAGACTCACCTGCAAGTCCTACACGAATGTAGCTATTATCTCCGTCTGCATTTTTATCATCAGAGAAATAATACATCCCTTGCGCTCGGCCATGAATATTTAATACTGATTCTTGATCTTCATAAACTACGGCTGAATTTGCAGCACTTGCAGAAAAAAGTGCAGCGATTGCGATCGACGTTCTTGTCATTTTCATTTAATTACCACTACTTGTGTTGTTTGAATCGAGTGAAATTATGAACAGTGGCAATTATTTTTAAAGTGCAAATTCAACCATATTCTATGGATAAATATAAACAAGCCCTCAATCTAAAACATTATGTCCTAGTACTCATATTAGTCGAGATAATCCATCCAAACAGGAGGCGTTCCTATTATTTTTTGAACAGTATCAATGAACAGTTTGGCTAATGGTTGTTGATTTCGGTGAGTATACATTGCATATATTTCCCCTATTGCGGGAAGATTATAATCAGGAAGCAACTGTACAAGATCTTGTTTACTCAAACTCTCCTGAAGAAAGAACTGCCCTATTAAAGCATACCCTAGATCAGATTTTACGGCATCGAGCATTAACTCAGTTTCATTCACGAAGTACTGCCCGTTGATATTATACGTTCTAACGTCGCTTGATGACTGGCTTGGCGCTATACGTAGCTTATCCGCCTTAAAGTTAGCATTAGAGTATATTACTGCTGGCATTTTTATAAGCTCTTCTGGAGAGCTCGGGGTTCCATACTTGTCAATAAAACTCTTCGATGCAACCAGTGCCATATTATTGCTTGCCAACTTACGTACTATCATGTTGGACTCTCGGATTGGTCCGATACGAAACACAACATCAAAACCTTCGTGGATAACATCGACTCGATTATCATCGAGCAGCAGCTCTACAGTAATGTTTGGGTACTGTTTTATAAACTCTTTAACTGCCTGATTTAAGTATGCTCTGCCAAAGAAAGTGGAGCTTGATATTTTCAAGTTACCCTTCGGTTCATCCTGAAATGTAGCAGCAATACTACGAGTTTCGGTTAGAACCTCTCTTACTTTCTTGGCTTGCGCCACCATCTCAACACCTGCATTGGTCAGGGATAGCGAACGCGTGGAACGGTTTAACAGCCGTAAGCCCAATTCATCCTCTAGCTTTTTGATCTGTTTTGACAAAGCTGAACGATCTATATGATTTCTGTCAGCAGCTTTAGCAAAAGTTCCGTATTCAGAGACATCCAGTAGTAATTCAAGTTGGCTTGCGAGATCCACTGCACAATTCCTTATTTAGTTTTTATTCTTTATGTGATGGGAAATGGATTTTACAAAATTAATTTCAATTTTTTATGGTTCAAATTGCATCAGTGAATTGCAAATAATGCACGAATTAAAAACGCTTTAATTTTCGTCGCTATCTTTAGCTTCTGTTTAGTTATTCCTATCTATTATGGCTTATTACATTTAACAATACTCCACGTCTTTAAAACCCTAAACTGACCTTTTTCAAACCAAAATGCGAGCATTTTGACCAATATTTAATCGTGCATTTTTATCACTACTCTATGTTCGCTGAGGGCCTATTTACCCATAGGTACAATGAATACAATGCCGTTCCTTTTAGTATGAACAGAATCATTTAGGGCGCGACAAATGTTAAAGAAAGTTTTCGGCATTGGCCTTTTATCCGTTTTAGCTGCTTGTGCAGACGAAGAGATAACCAAACAACCTAATACTCCCTTACCTACGATAGACGTCTCCAAAGTCATCTATGAGCCCGTTCAATCGTGGTTCACCTTTACAACAAGGCTTCAAGCACCAGAGAAAGTTTCTTTAATGCCACGCGTTTCCGGAGTTATTGAAACGGTAGAGTTCAAAGACGGACAGAGTGTCAACAAAGGCGACTTACTTGTCACTCTTGATGATCGAACCTTCAAAGCTCAGGTCTCACGACTTGAAGCGCAAGTTAAGAGTGCTCGAGCTGCGCTAGAGCAAGCAGCAAACGAACAAAAGAGAGCCGCTCAACTGGTTAAGCGAAAAGCCATCTCAGCGGAACAAGCAGAGGCCCGAGATACCGCAGTAAAGCAACGCTCTGCAGAACTAATGGCTTTGCGTGCTCAGTTAGAATCCGCAAAGTTAGATCTTGAGTTTACGAAGATATATGCCCCTATTAGCGGCACTATTTCAAGAGCATTCATTACTAAAGGAAACAATGTAAACGCAAATCAAAGCGTTATATCAAACATTGTCTCTAACGATCAGGTATATGCATACTTTGATGTCGATGAGCGAACTTGGAACCGTTACTTCTCGACAATCAATGCCGACTCTAACTTACCTACTCGTCTTGAACTATCTGGACAAAATGGGCAGGAGTTTTTTGGACGCGTTGACTTTGTCGACAACTCCATCAACGAAAACACCGGTACTTTGCAGGTTCGAGCGGTATTCGATGCAACAAAATCAAACTTAAAAGTGGGATCGTTTGGCCGAGTTCAGATATCAACAGCCAAACCAGTTGAACGAGTTCTCGTTCCAGAGCGTTCTATTGGCACAGATCTAGAAAACCGCTTTGTATTAACACTCAATGAAGAGAATACGTTGCAATACAGCATCGTAACCTTAGGCGAACGTTACGGAACATTTCGTGCCATCGAGAATGGCTTGAACGCCGACTCAGTTATTGCGGTAAATGGCCCAGCAAAAGTTGGCCCAAATAGCAAAATCACACCAAAAAATGTCACGCTAGATGTTAGCAACACTTCATTGATTATGGCTTCAAACTCAACATCGTTGCCAAACAAACGTTTAGCTCAAGACTAAGAAGACAACCGAATGAAATTTGCACACTTTTTTATTCAAAGACCCATATTTGCCTCTATGTTATCGCTATTGATATTAATAGTAGGCGCAATTTCACTTTTACAGTTGCCTGTGAGTGAATATCCAGAGGTTGTCCCTCCTACAGTGGTAGTTACAGCAAACTATCCTGGTGCGAACCCAAAAGTAATCGCAGAAACAGTTGCTACGCCTCTGGAGCAAGAAATTAATGGTACAGAAAACATGTTATATATGTTTTCGCAGGCAACCAGTGACGGCAGAATGACATTGACCGTAACCTTTGCTTTAGGTACGGACTTGGACAAAGCTCAGGTTCAAATTCAAAACCGCGTCACTACAGCTTTGCCCCGATTACCAGAAGCAGTCCAACGGTTAGGAGTTGTTGCCGAAAAAGCCTCTCCTGATCTCACTATGGTTGTGCATATATATTCTCCAGATTCTAGCCGTGAAGTCAGTTATTTAGCTAACTACGCTAATTTAAACTTGAAAGATGAGATAGCTCGGCTCGGAGGCGTTGGTGATGTGCGCCTTTTCGGTGGTGATGAGTACTCAATGCGCTTGTGGTTAAATCCAGATGAGCTCGCTTCTAGAAATCTAACCGTAATGGACGTTGTCTCAGCCGTCCGATCTCAAAACCAACAGGTGGCAGCAGGCTCATTAGGTGCGCAACCAGCCGCTAATGAAAACCAATTCCAAGTTTTGTTGAACGTAAAGGGCCGTTTGGAGAATATTGATGAATTCAACGACATTGTAGTAAAAGTTGACGAAACAGGGGCTTTGACACGTCTTAAAGACGTTGCACGCGTAGAGCTAGGTCAAAACTCTTATGCACTGCGCGCCTTGTTAAATGGTAAACCAGCGGTGGCGATGCCCGTATTCCAGCGCCCTGGTGCTAATGCTATTGAGCTATCTAATCAGGTTCGTTCAACCATGGACCGTTTACAAACAGCCTTTCCAGCTGGAGTTTCATATGAAATAGCCTACGACCCGACCGTCTTTGTTCGTGGTTCGATAGACGCGGTGGTTCATACTCTGCTAGAGGCAATTGTACTTGTTGTTGTCGTAGTCATTTTGTTTTTGCAAACATGGCGCGCGTCTATCATCCCTATCATTGCGGTGCCTGTTTCATTAATCGGTACGTTCGCCGTAATGCAAATGCTTGGAGTATCGATTAACACGCTTTCGTTGTTTGGGCTTGTTCTCGCCATAGGCATCGTCGTCGATGACGCCATTGTCGTCGTCGAAAACGTGGAACGGAACATCCATAATGGTCTTGCACCACTAGAAGCAACGAAACAAGCAATGACCGAAGTTACCGGGCCAATTATTGCAATTGCTTTAGTATTATGTGCGGTGTTCATCCCGACGACCTTTATTACAGGGTTATCCGGTCAGTTTTATAAGCAGTTCGCACTAACAATTACGATCTCGACGATTATTTCAGCAATTAACTCGTTGACGTTATCGCCTGCTTTATCAGCACTGCTATTACAAGATAAGAACGCAAAACCCGATCGGCTAACCAAGCTATTGGATGCGGTTTTTGGTAAGTATGTTTTTGCGCCATTCAATAGAATTTTTGAGTATAGCTCGAACCAATATCAAGCTCTGGTCAAGAAGCTGATTCGTTTTAGCCTTGTTGTTGTGGTGGTATACATTGCGTTACTCGGGGGAACGGTTTCTCTATTCAAAGCGGTTCCTGGTGGATTCATTCCTCAACAAGATAAGCAGTATTTAGTTGCGATCGCCCAACTTCCAGATGCAGCAAGTTTAGATAGAACAGAGTCCGTTATTAAAGAAATGGAAAACCTCGCGCTGGCAACACCTGGCGTAGCACAAACGATTTCTTTCCCAGGCTTATCGGTTAATGGTTTTACTAACAGTCCGAATAGTGGCATCGTTTTTGTTACGCTTGAGGACTTCGATAAACGAAATGATCCAGCTCTCGGAGCAAATGCGATTGTTGCATCTTTGAATAAGAGCTTTTCAATCATTGATGAAGCCTTCGTTGCGATTTTTCCACCACCACCAATCCAAGGACTTGGCTCAACTGGCGGCTTTAAGCTTCAAATCGAAGACCGTGCGAACAAGGGGTTTGATGAGCTCTTCAAGCAATTGAACTTGGTAATAAGTGAGGCATCAACAAGACCCGAGCTGATGGGATTATATTCCACATTTCGTATACAAGTGCCGCAGATGGACATCCAAATAGACCGTGAACAAGCGATGCTGCAAGGTGTTCCTCTAGAGCAGGTTTTTGATGCGCTTCAAGTTTATTTAGGATCATTATACGTCAATGACTTCAATATGTTTGGTAGAACATACAAAGTGAATGCCCAGGCAGACATGAACTATCGTCTCGAACCTGACCAAATACTTAACTACAAAGTAAGAAATGCTGCCGGACAAATGGTTCCTCTCGGCGCTGTACTGGAGATCATACCCACGATTGGGCCTGACCGCGTGATGCACTATAACGGCTACCCTAGTGCAGAACTAAACGGCAGTCCTGCTTTTGGTTACAGTTCAGATCAAGCCCAAACGGCTATTGAGGAAGTACTGGATCAAAACCTAGCAGAGGGAATGGTTTATGAATGGACTGATGTAACCTACCAGCAGATTTTGGCTGGTAACACGATGGTGTATATATTCCCACTTGTTGTTTTGTTAGTTTTCATGGTGCTAGCTTCGCAGTACGAGAGTTTAAAACTGCCATTCGCTATCATTTTGATCGTTCCTATGACCATTTTTTCTGCACTAGCAGGTGTTTGGTTCATTGGTGGTGACAACAATATATTCACACAAATTGCTTTGATTGTCCTTGTGGCTCTAGCGTGTAAAAATGCCATCTTGATGGTGGAGTTCGCTAAAGAACTTAAAGACAATGGCCAAGATACCTTATCAGCGATTTTGGAAGCATGTCGTTTACGTCTTCGACCGATTCTAATGACATCAATTGCATTTACCGCTGGTGTTATTCCATTAATGATTGGTACAGGGGCCGGAGCGGAAATGCGACAAGCAATGGGTATTGCCGTATTCTCGGGTATGGTAGGCGTAACGGTATTTGGATTACTACTCACACCTGTTTTCTACATGTTAGTGAGTCGAAACAAAAAACGTCAAACACTATAACCATAATATAAATACTCATTTAAATTCATAATAAAGGGAGCTATTGCTCCCTTTTCTTTTGGTTATTAAGTATATTAATAATTTCTAGACAGAGCAGCAGTTATACATGAAACTAATACGCTAATATCTAACTTGGATAAACATTGTGGATTTAGCAAATAAACTACACCTGCTTTTAGAAGTCTCTAAAGCTGGATCTTTTGCAAAAGCAGCAGATGGGATGAATATCGACCGCTCTGTTTTATCTAAACATATCAAGCAGTTAGAAGAGCACTTAGGCGTTAGGCTATTAAACAGAACAACTCGCTCTCTTTCATTAACACAAGTCGGCAAGCAAATAGTTGAAAAAGCAGACCAAATATCTCAACTCCTTGATGATACTCAACAAATAGCGGAGAACTTTCAGACTGAGCCTTCAGGGAAAGTACGAATTTCAAGCTCAACATTATTTGGAAAACTCTATCTACAACCTTCGATAGAGAAGTTTTTACATAAGTACCCAAAAGCAAGTGTTGAACTAATGCTAGATGATCTTCATGTAGACGTGATTAGAAGTAATTTTGATATTGCTTTTCGAATCGGACCTATGAGGGATTCATCAATGGTAGCAAGAAAATTAGCAAAAAATACGACTGCAATCATTGCTTCTCGAAATTTAATTGAAAAACATGGTAACCCAGAAACGCCTGATGAGTTAGTTAAGCTACCTTTTATTATTTATTCAAATGGTAATTTTATTGTCGATAAACTTAAATTCTACGACAAAGAAAAATCAGATGGTTTAGATACATACCCAATATCAGGATCATACATGGTCAATGAAGCTGAGCTAATAATTGAAAGCGTAAAGTCAGGTCTGGGCGCAGCACTCATAGGTCAATTTATGCTTCCTAACAACCTAGAGTCTTCTAATTTAGTTCAACTTTTACCAGAATATGAAACTCAAGATTTTGGTGATATTTATGCCATGTACTCACACCGTCAGCAATCACCATTGGTTAGGGCATTCATTGATATCGTTCAAGAAGAAATTGGCATACCACCAGTATGGGAAAAGCATTTCAATAAAAGCTAGGTGATTCTATTTAACCAAAATTAGCAGAAAATAAAAAATAAAATAAAATCAATAAATTAAACCAGGAATGTTTAATATTCATCGAAGTTTAATGTTAGGTGAATTAAGTTCCATTCTAAATGGCGCTTAATTCACTAAATATAAAAAATTCTTGATTTATAATACTAACAAATCCATCACCTATACGAGTTACGATGTATATTAAAGAAAAACACACCTCGGTCACTAGTTTGTTAGTATATAAAATATCTTATCTTATTTTTTTGGTTATTTATACGTTAGCAACGATTTATTTTAGCGTACAAATGGACAAAAGCACATCGGAGAACTCTCTTATAGAAATGACTCAAATAGCATTTGTGCTTTTTTCATCGTTAATGTGTTTGTATAAATCTAAGGAATATCTTGAACTCAAACACATATTAGTAATAATGTCTTCATTTTTTATGGTTATATTCGTTAGAGAAATGGACTACCACATAGAGCAGTATTTCCCTCACGGTTCATGGAAGTATCCTGCTTGGATTATAATAGTCTCGGTCTGTTATTTTTGTTTTAATAATATAGTTAACATAAAAAATGAGGTAAAACTTTTCATTTCTCATTCTAGCTTCACGACATTAACGATTGGATTTTTTATTGTTTTCTTATTCTCACGATTTGCAGGGTATGGTGATTTTTGGGTCGAGTTCATGGGGAACTCATACAATAGAGACGTGAAAAACTTGGTTGAAGAAAGCTTAGAGTTACTAGGTTACGCGATACTTTTAAACGGTGTTTTACTTATTAAAGTAGAAAATCACTAAGTATAAATAAGAGTTCAGAGCTTGTAGTTCAAGCTTTGAACTTTTTTGGCTAAAAAAAAAGCAGCAAATTATATTTGCTGCAAATGATGAAAAAAACAATATGCGTAAGTTAACTTCCTAGCAATGGATGCGTTAACGAGTTAATAATAACGAACCGTAACAATTAAGTCTCGTTGAAAATAATCCATAAAGAATGGCATTTATTACACTGTTAATTATGTAATCTAATCTAGTTATCACACGCCGTCGTTTTTATATCTTATCTCTTTCCGTCAATAAATAGCTCTTCACATCAGATCCCATTTATCATCCCACAACAGTCGGATTCAAAACAAAGCAATAAAAATCAATAAATTAGAAGTAGCCACTTAAAAAATAAAAAGGAGTAAAAACGAAACTATATCAGATAGAACATATTAAAGATCACCGACTCTGAGTAGAAAGCCGTTCATACTCGTTACGCATACAATCAATAAAGACTTCCATCGCCGGCGTCACACACTTCCCAGAATGATAAGCGCAGAGTGGCTTGATCATCTTTGAAAATTCGGTGAACTCAAGCTCTTGTAAACTGCCCTCTTGCAACTCTTTTTCAACCGTAAAACGAGGTAAGTAAGAGATACCAATATTACTCTCAACGCAATTTTTGATCGTATTAATACTGCTAAGTTCGATCATGTTGTCGATGCTAATATCACGCTCTTGAATAATGCTCTCAAACATCTGTCGAAAAAGGCACTTAGGGCCATTGCTTATAAACCCTAAATCAATATGTTGCTCTCTCTTCTTTAAATCTAGCCCTTTTAAAAGCGGTGAAGCAACCAATACCAGTGGCTCCTGCTCAAACTCGTGGACCTTGAGCGTATCGTCATTACCTACTCGATAAAACACACCTAAATCAGCTTTATCCGCTATCAACTCATCTCGAATCTGATAGCAATTTTGTGATTGCAGAGAGAGTCGGACATTGGGCGCTCTGATCCTGAACTCTTTTAAAACATTAGCCATCTTATAAGCAAGTTGAGTCTCAGCAATCAGCACTTTCAATTCACCGGTCGGCTCCGAGTTTTCTTGCTGTGCTGTTCCCTCAATATTTTCCATCACTCGCGCCAGTTCATAGACGTAAGGCAGTATCTTTTCTCCTGCTTGAGTCAAAACCATCTTACGCCCTATTTTTTCGAACAGCTGCAGAGACAGATCTTGTTCCAACTGCTTGATTTGAAAGGTGACGGTTGATTGCGTGCAATAAAGCTTCTGTGACGCTTTTAGAAACGATCCTTCTTCAACAATAGCTTTAAAAGTAAGAAAGCGTTTTAGATTCATGACTAGACTCCACAACCAACAGTTCAATAAATTAAAAGTCTAAGTTTTAATTTATTCAATTTTTTAATCAATTGTAGCGAAGTATAGTGCAGTAAAAACAGGAGAGATAGAGATGACCGCCATCTACACCGCATTTTTTACTTACGTAATCATTACTTCAATTACACCAGGGCCAAACAACATTTTATCGCTCAGCATCGCGACGCAATATGGACTAAAACGCTCAACAAAAGTGATTTCGGGGATGTTTTGTGGCTATGTTGTTTTGATGCTACTTTGTGGCGCTTTCACGTATAACATGATCAGCCTCTTGCCCGTGATTACACCTTGGCTAACATGGATTGGAGCAGCTTATATTGTTTGGTTGGCTTGGGGGCTTGCTACGAGTGAGATCAAAACTTCATCGGATAATTCTAAAGGTATCAGTTTCTTAACAGGTTTCGGTTTGCAGTTCGTTAATGTGAAAATCATTCTTTATGGAATTACCTCTATTTCTACGTTCGTACTGCCCCACACTCAGAATATCTACTGGATCTTAGCGACTAGCCTCATTCTTGCTTTGATCGCACTTCTTAGCAACGTAGTTTGGGCCGTTGCAGGAAAGCTACTTCAATCGCAATTCCAGAGATATGGCAAAGTCATCAATATGAGCTTAGCAGCAGCTCTGATCTATTGTGCGACACAGTTATTTACTTAAGTATATAGTTGATCATCAAGAACAATATTGCTCTTCAACTTAGACGACTACGTTTATGTGAAGAGCAAATTCTGCTCTACAAATCGCTGCGGTTTCTCGTGCCCTTACTCGCTCCTCCCACTCCTTCATACGGCAGTTTTTGAAGAAGTAGATTCAACGTCACTTAATCAACCTAAAGATACGAAATCTTGTTTAGCTATACATACACGGCCTTGGCGACCTCGGTAATAACTAAGTATTACTTAGTATACACAAATCAGAAAAACTAAGATAATCTTAGTCATCCAAGTCCTTCGTATGAACTTTAAGTGTTGTTTAATAACCCACTCCCAGCCCGCCTTAAGCATGCGCGTAAACAAGCGAATCTGTCCCAAAAAGCACTGGGCATCCGTATCGGCATGGATGATAGTTCTGCAAGTGCAAGGATGAATCAATACGAAAGGGAGCGCCATACTCCCGACGTAAAAACGCTCAAACTTATCGCAGATGAGCTAAACGTGCCTCTAAACTATTTTTTTTGTGAAGATGAAATCACCGCTGAACTTGCTGTGAATCTCCACAAGCTGTCAAATGATGACAAGCAAAGAGTGCTTGAGAGCACAGCCCAGCTGATTGCGGACGCAATCGCCACGAAGTCGAGTACGTAATTGGGATTAAACGCCTAAGAATACGTATCAATACCAAAGAATCAAAGAGCATAACTAAGGGTTCAACATGGCTACAACAAAAGCACTTGTGGTTTTTTCCGGTGGGCAGGACTCTACGACCTGCTTAATCGATGCATTAAATACATATGATGAGGTTCATGCTATAACGTTTGATTATGGCCAGCGTCATTCAGATGAAATAGATATCGCTATCGAATTAGGTAAGCAACTTAACATCAAAAGCCACAAAGTCCTGGATGTAAAATCAATTAATGAGTTAGCGATAAGCTCGCTGACAAGAGACAACATTCCGGTATCTAATGACTTAAGCGACGCTAACGTACCCAATACATTCGTTCCAGGGAGAAACATTCTCTTTCTTACTTACGCATGTATCCATGCTTACCAGCTTGGCATTCAAGACATCATTACGGGAGTCTGCGAAACAGACTTTAGTGGTTACCCTGACTGCCGAGACAACTTTATTCGCTCTCTAAATCTCTCTTGCAATTTAGGTATGGATAAAGCCTTCAATATTAAGACTCCTTTGATGTGGCTTACTAAAGCCGAGACCTGGGCTCTAGCTGATAAGCACAATATGTTGGAGTTTGTCCAAAACAATACTTTAACATGTTACAACGGAATCGTTGGTAAAGGCTGTGGTGAATGCCCAGCGTGCCTACTGCGACAAAGCGGCTTAGAAGAATACTTAGCGAGCAAATAGTCTTTGTTAGCGGTAATAGCGGTGGATAAAACCTTTTGCGTTAGCTTCTAAACGTTTTATCTCAGCGTGAAACTCCAGCCAACAGAGCTTCATTTTGATGCCGCCAGATTGGTGGCATCAATTAAATGCGAAACGATTGTCGAACCAAAGATAGCACCACACCACAACAGCCAACACTGCTTGGCTTTTACAACGCTATAAATTGTTTAGATATATCGACAATGTTTCGATAGCAAAGCTACCAACGGCATTACTCGCGAAACCGGAATTAGATAGAAAAGCTACCTCGAATGATGACGAGTCTCTCGTCTAAGCAATACTCAAATATTTATGAGTTTGAACAGACAAACGCCAATTGCGGGCAATGCACGTATCAATACACAATTGCGTAGCACGAGGCTTCTGGCTAATTGGTTGTAGTGCAATGATAGTCTCAGCCGCTACGTTCGCATTTGCTAAAAGGTCATCAAGGTGGTCGATGTCTTTCTGGGTGCCGACTGGATGCTTAATCTCATTTGCTCGCTCTAACGCGCTATTAAGCACTGGCAATTTACCTTTCATTGCCACTTTTGGTGACACTGTCACCCACGTATTTTCTGAAGTAATCACTTCTGATGTGCCACTGGTTTCAATTTGGCATTGGCACCCCATATCTTCAAACGCCTTTGTTAAAGGGCGCAGATCATAAATACAAGGCTCTCCACCAGTAATCACGATATGCTTAGCATTAAAGCCTTGCTGTTGGTATTGCTCTACGATGTTCTCGGCAGATGCAACACACCAAGTCGGAGAGTCTTCCGTTTTCACCAGAATATCGCCTATTTGACGTTGATCATTCTCATCTGCATACCACGTCTGTTTGGTATCGCACCATGAGCAACCAACCGGACACTCTTGAAGCCGAACAAAAACAGCAGGGACTCCAGTGAAAATCCCTTCCCCTTGGATGGTTTCAAACATCTCATTTAGCTTATACAACGCAGAACTCACTCAACTCATAACATTTCAAGGCGAAGACCATAATGGACACGCGTGTCTAGGTCAATTTAAACCAAAAATTAATTGTTAAAATAGACCATTTTGTAGTTTCATAGCGTAATGAATGCAGGTTTCTGGTTAACGTTAAACCAAGCCTTTTTCACTGACAGATCCCAAAAAACTTTAAGGTAAGAAATGATGTATAAACTGATCGCACTAGATATGGATGGCACGCTACTCGATAGTGATAAAGCCATTTCTGAAGAAAACAAACAAGCGATCGCAAAAGCTCGAGAAGCAGGCGTTACTGTCGTTCTCGCTTCTGGTCGCCCATTAGAAGGAATGCAAGACAAGCTCGACGAACTGAATATCCATTCCGATCGAGATTTTGTTCTTTACTACAACGGTTCGATGGTCAAGAACGTAGGCACAAACGACATCATCCACCAGCAAATCATAGATGGTAAAGCTGCAAAATTGGTGGCGCGAAAAGCCGAAGAGCTAGGTGCGTACGTCCATGCTTTTAGTCAAGTTCATGGTTTAATCACCAACGAACACAACCCTTACACCGATATTGAAGCAAAGATAAATGGCTTAAATGTCACCGAGATGAACTTCGAATCACTAGAAGACGATCATCCAATCATCAAAGCTATGATGGTTGCAGAGCCAAGCAAACTAACAGAAGTTATAGCAGCACTGCCAGCTGAAATGCGCGAAGCGTTTACGGTTGTTCAAAGCGCTCCGTTTTTCCTTGAGTTTCTTAACCCTGCGAGCAACAAAGGTATTGGTGTTGCCGCAATTGCCGAGTATCTGGGAATTAAACCGGAAGAAGTTATCTGTATGGGTGACGCAGAAAATGACCACCACATGCTGAAATACGCTGGCCTTGGTATCGCGATGGCAAATGCAATGGAAGAAACCAAGCAAATCGCTGACTACATTACGGCAAGTAATGATGAGCACGGTGTCGCTAAAGCTATAGAAAAGTTCGTGCTCAATGCATAGCCCTTTCCGCCATGTCTGTTGCGTTAAGCTTCTTACGTTTAACACCCCTAGCCGTCCAAGATAGGCAAGCGGCGTTGTTCGTGGACTAAACGTGTAAAAGCCTTGCTGTAATGCAAGGCTTTGTTTTTACTCAAATACTAATAGATAACAAATACAGCCATCAATCTAGCAACGTTTTGCTCGGTTGGTTTTCACAAGTCAGCTTCCTTGCAAGCAGCATAAATAACAACATTAATAATGGATAATGTAACGTCGACAAG
This sequence comes from Vibrio sp. YT-18, assembly GCF_033337345.1. NCBI lineage: Bacteria > Pseudomonadati > Pseudomonadota > Gammaproteobacteria > Vibrionales > Vibrionaceae > Vibrio > Vibrio sp. YT-18. The sequence continues at coordinate 39,675 of NZ_JAWOQO010000013.1, forward strand.
ACTAATGACCACAAACCGCTAAACGATACGATATTAGCCGAGTACAAATAGAGTTGATCAACAAGCAACAATGCCAGCGTTACAAAGATCATCTGCCGAGTATCTAAATGTGCTTTCGACTCTTTAAATGTCATGACCAACGCTGATGCAGTGATTAAAATTGCTAGCCAGCGACCAAACACAGGTAATGGCCAGATGACGGAGATGACCGCTGTTGCCGCAGTCATAACGAACCAGACGCCTTTTGAGCTTAGAACTTGATCAACGTTCACATCTTGATTTGTCTCCAGTCGAAGAACATGCCAAGCCACCAAGCTGCCTAACAGCGCGCCAAATAACATATCTAAAATAAAGGCACTGCCGAGGAAAAACTTACCTAACACCACAGTAAGAGTGATGAACACGAAGACTGCCGTTGTTCCATTCAAACCAAAATACTGGGTTCTATGAAACAAGAACGTCAGCACACAAAACCACACAGCGATAGGCAAGCTAGGAAAACTAAAGCCAAAGCTGTGCGTTAACTCCATCATTGGTATATAGACATGTGGGCGCGGTAGCGAAAAGCCTTGTTGAGCGACAAGCACCATAAGCGACGTTGCACTAATTGCGAAAAAGAGTCGGTACACAAACCGGCTACCAAAGCGCATCATGGCAAAAGGAAATAGAAAGAGTAGTACCGTTGGTTCTGTCAGATCTATAACGAGTTTCGAGATCTGACTAGCTACCTCGTAACTCGTTTCTGACAACGCCCCTACCCAACTCTGTAAATCTATCAGCCACGCCAATTCAACCTGACGAAATGAAGGCGCGGATTCGATCAGCTGAGTAACATAAGATACTGATTGCTTGGTAGCTTGATCAAAAAACTGAGTGACTTGTGGCCATTGCTCAGGATAACGATACAAAGATGATGGTAATTCAGATGGGCTAAGCAGCATCGCTGACGCAACTTCTACTCCATAATGAGGGGCAAACCAAATAGGCAGTTCATTTCCACCTAAAGAATTATTCATAGAAAAAGCGATAATGTCAGAGTCTGATATACAGTCGTAAAAAACCGCAGTGTCCGTTCTGCCAAGCTCCTCTCCAACCGTAACCACTATACCGGTTTCTTCCCACGTTTCTCGTTGAGCAGCAACTTGTGGAGACTCACCATCAATAATGGTTCCGCCAGGTAGAGAAATCTTATCCGTTAATACTTCATGAACTAGCACTAACTTGTCATCAGCGCGAACAATACAGAGCGCTCCTTTAACTTCGCTCGCAGTGGCTTTAGCCGTAGAGATCGGTGAAACAGGTAACAAAATAAAACAAAGGATGAGTAATAACAGCTGTCTCAACACAAAATATGACCTTAAATAAACATAATGATAACCAATGAATCATGGCAGTTAATCTTATCTTTTTCGACAAAAATTAAGTAACGAGTTATGCCAAACTGAGTTGATCGCGTAAAACCTGAGCTCAACGCTCACTGGAGAATAATTTAATGCAAACCTGACAAAAATCAGACAAAACATAAAATGTTGATCGCAATTCTGCCAGTTATATAAAGATAACGTCAGGAAAAAGTCATACACATTTTGTGGGTTCTCATAGTTGACACAATAAAAAGGGCTTATTATTCGCAAACAATAAACCCCAGTTATAATAACTATGTACTGATCGTTGAAACCAAGAATGAATCTTATCTCATGGTCAACGAATCAAGTTCACTGGCCCGATAGTTAGTTAGACTTGCAATTCGCATCGCCTACTTTTTGCCAAACACCCCAAGGCCCTGAGTCTGCTGGATTATCACCTTGAGTCCACCACTGCGCTTGCCAAACTTTACCATTCCAAGTAACCGTATCTCCTTTGAGATACACTAAGCTGGCTTGCCATACAGTTGTACAGCTATCTGTGGGAGGCGTTGTCACCGTTTTCGCTTGAGCGGATACTAACGCTTGGTATTGTGTGCTGGTCTTATCAACGTTGAAGTTCAAAGCCACTCTTGCTTCTCCGCTCTGAGTAGCACCAAATTCAACATCAACACGACAACTTGCATTCATTGCTAACGTCGCCTGAGAGCACTGATCATTGGCAATAACAGCTGCATCAGTAACACCCGAAGCAAACGCGCGAACATTTTCCACAGTGAAGGTGGTGCTCCCTGAATTCTGGATAACAAAGCTATGTTGCTGTAACTCCCCAACATTAAATGATGCCAGTGTCTGTTCGGTGGTGTATCCAACAGAAACATTTTCTTTTGGTGGTGTTGCTGTTCCGATAACACCATCGACAAAATTGCGCATAGCAGCGATATCGCTATAAACCCCATACATACCAGGACGAGCACAACCTATTCCCCAACTGACCACACCAAGTTGAGTAATTACACCACTGCGATTAATAACGATTGGACCACCACTATCTCCCTGACAAGAATCTATCCCACCTTGAGGAATACCCGCACAGAATGACACTTCTCCAACCGTTGTGTAGTTGCCACCGGCTTGACGGCAAGTCATATCCGACACAAGTGGGACGTCAACCTCTTGCAATCGAGACGGAGAGCTTCCTCCTTCAGAAGTTCGCCCTAAGCCAGCAACACTAAGCCAATCTCCGATGCTCGCGTATTGCGTTAGACTGCCATTCGCAATCTCAACTGAAGAAACACCTTGAGGCACAGAGTCGAGCTTCAATACCGCGAGGTCATGAGAAAGCGTCGCGCGGCGATATGCCGGGTGCATATGGATCTCACTGACGTTTGCACGAACACCGTCACTACCGTTATAAACAACGCCACCGATTTTAACCGCTATCTGATTCGGAGAATCACCCTCAACACAATGCGCAGCAGTCAGGACGTAACCATTCCCGATATAACTGGCCCCACAATATGATCGGTTACCATAACGACTAACAATTTGGGTGTAGAATTTCCAGTCACGTGGGTCGGCAGTTACTCCGCCTACGATCTGGGGTTGGATAGTATGATTTTGCGTCTGTGACAAATCATCAGCACTTGCGAACATTGGCAAAACGGCTAAAGCAAGTAACGATTTTGTTAGTTTCAAAATATTGTCCTCTTGTTTTTGTAAGCACGATCCTCGTGCTACTAATAAACAAGCAGACAAAAACGCCGATACCAATGTGGGTGCATATCAATTTGTTAACATTGCGAGCAACTTATAGAGAAAAGTCTATTGACGAACTGAATGATTTCAATTCGATAGAACCTAAATCACAATATTAAAGTTAAATACGATTATTCGTTCAGCGGTTTTCTTAAATAGTGGATATGATGTGCAAATCCTTGTTTTTCATACAAAGATATTGCGCCCTGGTTAAAATGCCATACTTCAACAAACATCTGTTTTGCACCGTAATCAGAGAACGTTGACTCAATTTTATTAATCAATGCCTGCGCCGTACCTTGTTTTCGATATTCAGGCAGCACATAGAGCTCATCCACACTTCCCATCATAACTGGCTGGCTGACGGTAGAAATAAGTTCACAGAAGTGACCAGAGATAAAGCCAATAATTTCATCTCCTTGTTTTGCTACGTAAACAAGGCACTCAGGGTCGTCAATATATCGAGCAATGCTTTTTTCTTGTTCTATCTCCTCTGCCGTTTTGAAAAGCTCAGGAGATTGAAGATGATGCTCATCATGAAGCTCGAACATAAGATCGTTGAGCAACTCTAGGTCGCTAAAACACGCAGGTTTAATCGCAAACGTGGTCATACAAAGGGTCACTAAAAATGGAATGGCTGTAGTTTGTGAGGAAAACGTCGTATTGGCAAGTCACAAATGCTTTCACGATACGTTTGTACTGTTTGAACAACAAAAAGGCCCCTGTACTTAATAAACGTACAGAGGCAGAACCAACCTACAGAGTTCGAGGATCAGGGGTTAGTTAGAATTGAGTTTTTATCAGCGTCGTAGCACTCGCTCAATTTCGTTCAAGCTACTTGGGTCATCAATCGTTGACGGAACGGTGTATTTTTCACCATCAGCTATTTGACGTATAGTTCGACGCAAAATTTTACCTGAACGTGTTTTCGGTAAACGGTCTACAACCAACGCATGCTTGAAGCAAGCAACTGCACCTATCTCACTACGCACTTTGCCAACAAGCTCACCTTCAAGGTCTAGCTCATCCACTTTGACGCCGTCTTTCAGTACAACAAAACCAAGTGGAAGCTGACCTTTTAGATCATCGTGGATACCGACCACCGCACATTCTGCAATCGCTGGGTGGCCTCCTACTATTTCTTCCATTTCACCTGTCGACAATCGGTGTCCCGCGACATTAATCACGTCATCAATACGTCCCATAATAAACAGGTAACCGTCTTCATCCAGATAGCCACCATCACCTGACACGTAGTAGCCTGGGAATTGGCTAAGATAACCAGTTTCAAAACGGTCATGATTACGCCAAACCGTTGGCAGACAACTTGGTGGTAGCGGACGTTTTAATGCGACAAAGCCTTGTTGGTTAGGCCCGACAGCCTCTCCAAGTTCATTCAGAATCTCGACCTGATAACCCGGAATGGGCTTCGTCGAAGAACCAGCTTTAACTGGCATCATTTCGACACCTGTCGGGTTGCCAGCGATGGCCCAGCCCGACTCGGTTTGCCACCAGTGGTCAATAACGGGCTTGTCCGCTTTGCTCTGAACCCACTCCAGTGTCGGAGGGTCAAGGCGTTCTCCCGCCATAAAGATGGTTTTCAGATTCGACAAGTCGTGCTGTTTTAAGTGCTCGCCTTCCGGGTCCTCTTTCTTAATCGCACGAAACGCCGTTGGTGCAGAGAACAACGCATCTACTTTATATTCATCACACACTCGCCAAAATGCGCCAGGATCCGGTGTTCGAACAGGCTTGCCTTCGAATAGGATAGTAGTGCAACCGTGAATCAGTGGAGCGTAAACAATGTAAGAGTGCCCTACTACCCAGCCCACATCAGATGCCGCCCAAAAGACGCCATCTTGAGGAATGTTATAGATTGCGCTCATGGAGTACTTCATCGCGACAGCATGGCCACCGTTATCACGCACAACGCCTTTCGGCTTACCTGTCGTGCCCGATGTATAAAGTATGTAGAGCGGATCGGTTGCTAACACCGGAACACAACCATGTGGCAGCGCTTGTTTGTACTCTCGCTGCCAATCTAAGTCTCTTTCTTGGTTTAGCTCAGCGTCGCACTCTGGACGTTGGAAAACAAACACTTTCTCAGGCTTCCAACGGCTGTCCATAATGGCTTTGTCTACCATTGGTTTGTATGGAATGACTTTGTTGATCTCAATCCCGCACGACGCCGTCATGATCACTTTCGGCTCTGCATCTTCAATTCGTACAGCAAGCTCATTAGGTGCAAAACCACCGAATACTACGGAATGAATCGCCCCCAAACGCGCGCAGGCAAGCATCGCCATTGCGGCTTCTGGGATCATCGGCATATAAATAACGACTCGGTCGCCTTTTTCAACACCTTGAGCAGACAGCATGCCAGCAATTTTTGCTACTTGGTCACGTAGGTCGCTATAGGTGTACGTGGCTTTACGACCTGTCACTGGCGAGTCATAAATGAGTGCAGTATTATCACCGCGTCCTTGCTCGCAATGGTAATCTAATGCTAACCAGCACGTATTCATTACACCATCTGGAAACCAACGTTCTATGCCGTTTTCATCAGATTTCAAGATAGTTTTAGGAGATTCAAACCAATCGATATTCTCCGCTTGAGCGCGCCAAAAACTCTCCGGTTCATTCTTCGCCCATAAGTATTCTTTTTCGTATGAAGACATATTGCTTCCTCCAGTATGTCCTGACATTGCTCTCGTTCTACTCAAAGATCGCTCTTTTAATCCAAAGATCGTCTCTTTTAATCGAAGACATAGAAGGGTACACGCACAAATCCCTCCATCAGTATTCTCGCACTTCGGCTCATAATGGCTTTTTGCACCACCCAGCCCTGCTCAGTTTGCTTCGCTTGTGCCCCAACTTTTAACGTTCCTGAGGGGTGGCCAAAAGTCACTGACTCTTTTTCACCGCCACCAGCAGCCAAGTTAACCAACGTACCCGGTACACACGCCGCTGAAGCGATAGCAACAGCTGCTGTTCCCATCATTGCATGGTGAAGTTTGCCCATCGACAACGCACGAACCAACACATCTATGTCCGACTCATTAACGGCTTTACCACTTGAAGACAGGTAACTTTTCGGTTTAGAAACAAACGCAATTTTCGGTGTGTGCTGGCGTGTTTGAGCTTCTTCTAAATCAGAAATCAGGCCCATTTTTAACGCGCCATATGCACGGATAGATTCGAACATCGCCAATGCGGCATCATCGTTGTTGATATCGTCTTGTAGCTCAGTGCCCTGATAACCAACCGATTCAGCATCAATAAAAATGGTTGGAATGCCCGCATTTATAAAGGTGGCGTTAAACGTACCTACGTCCGGTACCACTAAATCATCGACTAAGTTGCCTGTTGGGAACATGCTGCCTTCGCCATCAGAAGGGTCAACGAAATCGACTTGAATCTCAGCGGCTGGAAACGTCACGCCATCGAGCTCAAACTCGCCAGTTTCTTGGACGAAACCATTAACAATTGGAACGTGAATCAAGATGGTTTTGCTGATGTTCACCTGCCAAACACGCACCGTCACAATGCCATTTTCTGGAATGCAATCTTGTGGAATCAGCCCAGCATGAATGGCGAAGGGACCAACTGCCGCAGACAAGTTGCCGCAGTTACCACTCCAATCGACGAATGGTTTGTCGATCGACACTTGTCCAAACAAATAGTCAACGTCATGACCGTCTTGGCTACTGCGCGAAACAATCACTGTTTTACTGGTGCTGGAGGTTGCACCACCCATACCGTCGATTTGCTTCGCGTAAGGATCCGGGCTGCCGATAACACGTAACAACAGCTTGTCACGCGCGGCTCCAGCCATTTGCGCTTCTTGAGGTAAATCCTCTAGGTTGAAAAAGACACCTTTACTCGTGCCGCCACGCATGTACGTCGCGGGCACTTTTATTTGGCTTGTTTGATTCGGAGTATTATTTGCCATACGCACTCCTTATTGTGCCAAGAAATCTTGCGCGAAACGCTGCAGAACACCGCCCGCGTTGTACACGTGAACTTCGTCAGCGGTATCTAAGCGACAAGTAACCGGAACATCGACTTTATCGCCGTTGCTGCGTGTGATAACCAGCGCTAAATCAGCGCCCGGCTTGATTTCTCCAACCACGTCGTAAAGTTCCGTACCATCCAGCTCTAGCGTATTGCGGTTAACGCCCGACTTAAATTGCAGTGGTAGTACGCCCATGCCAACCAAGTTAGTACGGTGAATACGCTCAAAGCCTTCAGCAACAATGGCTTCTACGCCCGCCAGTCGAACGCCTTTTGCTGCCCAGTCACGGGATGACCCCTGACCGTAATCCGCGCCAGCCACCACGATCAATGGTTGTTTACGATTCATGTAGGTTTCAATCGCTTCCCACATACGAACCACCTGCCCTTCTGGCTCTACACGCGCCAGAGATCCCTGCACGACTTCGCCGTTTTCCTTTACCATTTCATTGAACAGCTTTGGGTTAGCGAAGGTCGCGCGTTGCGCCGTTAAGTGGTCACCACGGTGAGTCGCGTAAGAGTTGAAATCTTCTTCTGGCACACCCATTTTCGCTAAGTATTCACCTGCTGCGCTGCTAGCGAGAATCGCGTTGGATGGTGATAAGTGATCAGTGGTGATGTTGTCGCCCAGAATCGCCAATGGACGCATACCAGACAATGTTCTTTCTCCCGCTAGCGCACCTTCCCAGTACGGTGGTCGGCGGATATAGGTACTCATCGGACGCCAGTCGTACAGCGGGTTGGGATTTTGCTCTTGATCATTCAGCTTAAACATCTGAATGTAAACTTGCTTAAACTGCTCAGGTTTAACATGAGTACCGACAACTGCATCGATCTCTTCATCGCTTGGCCACAAATCATTGAGATAAATTGGTTTGCCGTTTTGGTCCGTGCCCAATGCATCGCGCTCGATATCAAAACGAATCGTACCCGCTAGCGCATAAGCGACAACCAATGGTGGTGAAGCCAAAAAAGCTTGTTTGGCGTACGGATGGATTCGACCATCAAAGTTACGGTTACCAGAAAGCACCGCTGTCGCATATAAATCACGGTCGATGATCTCTTGTTGGATTTTTGGATCCAGCGCACCACTCATACCGTTACAAGTTGTACATGCGTAACCAACAATGCCAAAGCCAAGCTTCTCTAGCTCTGGTAATAAGCCCGCTTCTTCCAGATACAAGCGTGCAACTTTAGAACCCGGAGCAAAAGACGATTTCACCCAAGGTTTACGTACAAGACCAAGTTCGTTGGCTTTCTTCGCCACAAGGCCTGCAGCAACCACGTTTCTTGGGTTACTAGTATTCGTACATGAGGTAATAGCAGCGATGATCACTGCACCATCTGGCAACTCGCCTTCTTTCTCTTCCCACGCTCCAGAAATACCGCGCTGTGCCAACTCAGAAGTTGGTAAACGACGATGAGGGTTTGACGGACCAGCCAAGTTACGGCTAACTGATGATAAATCGAACTCAAGTACGCGCTCGTAAACGGCGCTATCAAGATCGTCTGCCCAAAGACCGGTTTGTTTTGCGTAATTTTCTACTAGAGCAACTTGTTCTTCATCTCGACCAGTTAGTTTCAAGTAATTGATGGTCTGCTCATCAATATAAAACATGCCAGCTGTTGCGCCGTATTCTGGTGTCATGTTTGAAATCGTTGCGCGGTCTCCGATCGTTAGATCACGTGCGCCTTCTCCAAAGAATTCAAGATATGAAGATACCACACGCTCATTACGAAGAAACTCAGTAATCGCGAGGACAATATCCGTTGCGGTAATGCCCGGTTGACGTTTACCCGTCAGTTTGACACCGACAATATCTGGTAGACGCATCATTGATGGTCGGCCAAGCATGACGGTTTCTGCTTCCAGACCACCGACACCTATCGCAATAACACCAAGAGCGTCTACGTGAGGTGTGTGACTGTCCGTACCCACACAGGTGTCTGGGTAGGCAATGCCCTGCTTTGCTTGTACCACAGGAGACATTTTTTCCAAGTTGATTTGGTGCATGATGCCATTCCCAGCTGGAATCACGCTGACGTTTTCAAACGCTGTTTTACACCACTCGATAAAGTGGAATCGGTCTTCATTACGGCGCTCTTCAATCGCGCGGTTTTTGTCGAAGGCATCAGGGTCAAAGCCCGCATGTTCAACCGCTAAAGAGTGGTCAACGATCAATTGTGTCTCAACCACTGGGTTCACTTTTGCAGGATCACCGCCCTGATCTGAAATGGCATCGCGCAGACCCGCTAAATCGACTAGAGCGGTCTGACCAAGAATGTCATGACAAACAACGCGTGCTGGATACCAAGGAAAATCAAGATCGCGTTTGCGTTCAATTAACTGTTTCAGGCTATCTGTCAATGTGTTCGGGTCACAGCGGCGGACCAGTTGCTCAGCTAGCACGCGAGAGGTATAAGGGAGTGTTTCATAGGCTCCAGGAGAAATGGCATTGACGGCTTCGCGTGCATCAAAATAATCCAGTTGAGTTCCCGGAAGCGGCTTACGATATTGAGTATTAATATTTGTGTTCATGGTTTGCTTCCATTCAGTCTTTACATCTTGCCTTCATCAAGGTTTTCCATTGCTCCAGAAACACAGTGATGAGAGGATCTCCTTCCTCTGTTAGAGAGAATGACAAAGGAAGGAGGTGGTCAACCAAAGCATATAATGCCCTCGTTGACCTTCGCGCTAGCGATTCTCGATAGGCACCCATTCTTGATGATCTGGGCCCGTATAATCGGCACTTGGGCGAATAATACGGTTATTGGCACGCTGTTCATAAACGTGTGCAGCCCAGCCCGTTAAACGACTCATCACAAAGATTGGGGTAAATAGTTTGGTTGGAATGTCCATGAAGTGGTAAGCCGATGCATGGAAGAAGTCCGCATTACAGAACAGACCTTTCTCTCGCTTCATCACTGATTCAACACGCTCAGAAACCGCATATAGATGTGTATCACCAACTTGTTTCGATAGCTCTTTGGACCATCGTTTTATTAAGGCGTTGCGAGGGTCACTTTCACGATAAATCGCATGACCGAAGCCCATGATCTTGTCTTTATTGGCTAGCATTTTCATGATGTTCGCTTCCGCCTCGTCGGGCGTTTGCCAATCTTCAATCATTTCCATCGCCGCTTCGTTCGCACCGCCGTGAAGTGGTCCACGAAGCGTACCGATTGCTGCCGTGATACAAGAATGGATGTCTGACAACGTTGATGCACAAACGCGTGCTGCGAATGTAGAAGCATTAAACTCATGTTCAGCATAAAGAATGAGCGAGCAATGCATCACTTGTTTGTGCAGCGCAGATGGCGCTTTGTCTGTAAGTAATCGCAAGAAGTAACCACCGATGCAATCTTCAGTCTGATCCTCGGTGTTGATACGCACTCCATCATGACTAAAGCGGTACCAGTAACAGATGATGGCAGGGAACAAGGCTAGCATACGTTCGGTTGCTTTCAGTTGCTCCTCAAAGCTCATTTCCTGCTCTAGGTTACCCAATACAGAACAACCCGTGCGCATTACGTCCATTGGGTGTGCGCTTGCAGGAATTAACTCTAAAGCTTGTTTTAGCTCGGCTGGCAAACCTCTAAGGCTGAGTAGGTGTGTCTTGTACGCATCAAGTTCTTGTTGATTTGGCAAGTGACCGCGTAACAGAAGGTGAGCCACTTCTTCAAACTGTGCGTTGTTCGCAAGATCAGTAATATCGTATCCACGATAAGTTAAACCAGTTCCCGTTTTTCCGACAGTACATAAAGCTGTGCTTCCTGCGCTTTGACCACGAAGGCCTGCGCCACCTAATTCTGCTTTCTTTTCTGCAGTTTGAGACATTGTTTGAACTCCTTTTCTGTCTGACTTTTCCCTCTCTGGGGTGTTTTTAGCCAAACGAATTTCACGTTATTAGATGAGATAAATTCCGATTATCTTTTTCTTAGGCTTCCGTTTATTTTTGCTTTTCCCCCGCTATTTCCCTTCAGAGAATAACTGGTCAAGTTTGTCTTCGTAGTCGTGGTAATTCAGGTGCTGATACAACTCTTTACGTGTTTGCATCGAATCAACCAGTGCTTCCTGATTACCCACTTCTAGCAAATGTTTGTAGACCGTTTCAGCAGCTTTGTTCATGGCACGGAACGCACTTAATGGATAAAGCACCATGTCCACTTTTGCTTTCGCTAGCTCATCGCAGCCATACAGCGGTGTCGCGCCAAATTCTGTAATATTCGCCAGAATAGGAACGTGCTTTCCGGTCGCTTGCTCAAGCGCATTTGAAAACTGAAGGTACTGGTCCAGCTTGTTCATCGCTTCTGGGAAGATCATGTCTGCGCCAGCTTCCACACACGCAATCGCGCGCTCGATTGCGCTGTCCATGCCTTCAACAGCTAACGCGTCAGTACGAGCCATAATCACGAAACTTTCATCATTGCGTGCATCAACCGCGGCTTTTACACGATCAACCATCTCTTGCTGGCTGACTATTGCTTTGTTCGGACGATGACCACAACGTTTCTGTGCGACTTGGTCTTCCATGTGCACCGCTGCCGCGCCCGCTTTTTCCATCGCTTTGATCGTGCGAGCAATGTTAAATGCACCGCCAAAACCCGTGTCGATATCAACCAAAAGAGGCAAATCACATGCGTTAGTGATGCGGTCAACGTCAACCAAAACGTCGTTTAATGTTGTGATACCGAGATCCGGCAATCCGTATGACGCATTTGCGATACCGCCACCAGACAAGTAGATCGCTTGGTGACCCAAGTTTTTTGCCATCATGGCGCAATACGGGTTTATAGTGCCGACAATTTGTAGTGGATTATTTTGTTCAATGGCGAGTCTGAATTTCGCTCCCGGTGTTAAGCTCATGACGAATTCCTTCTAGTCTTTGTCTAAACTTTCTGTATGTATAATTTGAGATTGGATGAGCTTTCGACTTCCTGATATGTGTCTTCTCATCAACATTTCTGCAAGCTCTTCATCGCGATTGCGAATGGCTTCCAAAATGAATTTGTGTTCGGTGAGCGCCTCATTCGGGCGAGATTGCGCACGTGGCGACTGGTAACGATACATCCGTAATAAGTGATAGAGTTCATCACACAGCAGAGATATTAACTTACTGTTTCTGCTCGCTTGGATGATGCGATAGTGAAAATCAAAGTCACCATGTTGATGGAAGTAAGACGCGCCTTCCATTTGGTCTATATGCTTGGAATGTGTCGACAATAGCATTTCCAAGCTTAAGAGCTCTTCTTGCGTAATGTGTCGCGCAGCTAACCTTGCCGCCATGCCTTCCAATGCTTCTCGAACGGCATAAAGTTCTATCAGCTTTTCCGGAGAAAAAGTGGTCACTCTAGCCCCAACATGAGGAATTCGCTCGATGAGCCCTAGCCCCTCTAAGCGCATCAATGCTTCACGCAAAGGCCCACGACTGACTTGATATTTCTTTGCTAGCTCAGGCTCTGATATCTTATGGCCAGGCTTCACATCGCCATTAACAATGACTTCAATCAGTGTTTCGGTCAGCGTTTCGGATTTGGTGTGTTCTTTCTCAGAACCCAGCACTTTATAACGAGCTTTCAACTCAGAGTTCATATTCAGATACTCTTGTTACCGACATCGAAATGTCTACAATTTCTTAACCTGAATATAAAGTAGTCGATCAAAGTGTCGACAATCAAGTAAATTGTCGACAATTTAGACTAAGGTCGTAATTTAAATGGGCATAAAATGCCCGTTAAGTGCCTTTTTTAGCAGAAATAAAGAATGGTGAGTTCACATTGTCGACAACTTATAAACCTTTAAGCTTATGATCTAAAAACTAAAAGCTCAGCTGTCGAACAATAATCGGATAAAAAACTATTCTTTAGGTACAAATTGATCAAAGACTTGTTGCGAAGTCATCTTTTGTGAAGCGGAATTGAGGTCATAATAAGCTGGCTTTTCATCGGTAAAAATCTCTAAAGTGAGTTTGAAATCTGGGTTATCGAACAAACCAGCGGAAAGAATGTACTCATCTGTCGGCAACAAATGATAGAAAAGGTTTGTGCCGCATTCGCCACAAAAACCTCTCACCGCCCAGTCAGACGATTGATAACGCTTTGGCTCGGCCCCCTTAAACGTCACGTTAGGCCCACAATGCACCGCATGAAGTGCGCCACTCGACCATTTTCGACACATAGAGCAATGGCACAGGCTAACCTCATTTTTAACCTCAGCGATGACTTCAATTGCGCCGCACAAACACGTCCCTTTCATTCTCTTTTCCTCGTTCATTTTCCGTCATTTAATTATGGCCTACCAAAGCGTAAAGCCGCGTGACCTAACACCAACTTCTCGCCGTGAACTTTATGAACAAAATAACCGAAATGCTCAATATTCTCTTTATATCTCTTTTACAGACAGATATTTAACACTTAATTAACCTTTACACCAAGTTCAGCTTTAACGCTTACAAGGCATGACAACTGAGCAAAAACAATAAGGCTCAACTAAATAGAGTCGCTAACATAAGGAACGTGAACATGTTAAAGGTACTCAAACCAACGCTCGCCGCTTCAATCATCGCAGCTTCATTTTCATTCAACGCTCTTGCTGCAGATATTGAAAAAATGCACTTTCTTATCCCTGGAGGTGCCGGTGGCGGTTGGGACATGACCGCCCGAGGTACTGGTGATGTATTAATAAAATCAGACATCGTCGAAACCGTATCATTTCAAAACCTATCTGGTGGTGGCGGTGGCAAAGCAATCGCACATTTGATTGAAACGGCTGATCGTCAAGAAGACACACTCATGGTGAACTCAACACCGATCGTCGTTCGCTCGCTCAGTGGGATCTTCCCACAATCTTTCCGCGACTTGACACCTGTTGCCGCAACGGTTGCCGATTATGGCGCCATTGTTACATCAGCCGATTCTCCTTATAGCTCTTGGGAAGATGTCGTTAAAGCTTTTAAAGAAAACCCACGTAAGGTGAAGGTTGCTGGTGGCTCTGCTCGTGGTTCTATGGATCATTTGGTTATAGCAGCAGCTTTCAAAGGTGAAGGTTTTGATGCGCGCAAAGTTCGTTACATTGCCTATGATGCAGGTGGAAAAGCCATGGCTGCCCTACTTTCAGGCGAAACACAACTGCTCTCTACAGGGCTAGGTGAAGTACTCGAAATGTCTAAGTCTGGGCAAGTGAAAGTGTTAGCGATTACAGCACCAAAACGTTTAGAAGCTGCGCCTAACATTCCAACTCTCACCGAATATGGTAATGAAACTGTCTTTGCTAACTGGCGTGGATTCTTTGCAGCACCAGGCACAAGCCAAGAAAAGCTAGATGAATGGAATGCCGCATTTACTAAAATGTATAACACCGACGAATGGCAAGTCGTTCGAGACCGCAATGGTTGGATCGACAACTATAAAGCGGATAAAGCATTCTTCGCGTTTCTTGAAGATCAAGAGCAACAGATGGGTGACTTAATGCGCGAGTTAGGCTTCCTGAAGTAACAGTCGAATTGGGGTCCCTCAGATACCAACCTCAATGAATAACGTAGGTTGGTATTTCCCCATTGTATTTGCACTCTAAGTTTCACCGCATATGGACATTGTCGACAATCGGCATGCACACTCCTTTGTTTATATACCCAAAGCGGCTCGACTAGCAGCGAAATGCTTAATTGTTAATGGTTTAGTTTATTCATTGACGTCCATATGCGGTCTTTTTTACTTTTGTTAGGAGTTGAATATGCCTCGTTCAACCAACTTTTTCACCAAAGAGTACTTGCTCTGTCGTGACCGCGTCGGCGCAATGATCTTTCTACTCTTCTGTCTTTGCTACGGTTATCAAACCTCGCAGATTCCATTGTTTCCAGGTGATGAGTATGAACCATTCACCGCACGCACTCTGCCAACCATCCTGACTTACGTTGGTGTCGGCCTTTCTTTGCTATTGCTGGTGACAGGACAACCAGATAAACAAAGTGGCGCAGTGCTGACCTTCAATTGGAAGTTACTGATTGCCTTTTTAATTTTAATGGCGCTCTACGGCGTGGGCCTGACTTATCTAGGTTTTGTGATAGCTACTGGCTTGTTTTTATTGGCTGGCTTTTATCTGCTCGGGGAAAGACGTAAACCCGTTCTGTTTGGCGCGTCGTTTCCATTCGTGATCGCGTTCTACTTATTACTCACTCAAGGTTTGGACATCTATCTCGAACCGGGTTTGATTTTCACCATCTGGTAGCCAAAGAAAGGACTGAATTATGTTAGATGGAATTCTACAAGGTTTATCCACCGCAGTAATGCCAATGAACATTATGATGGTGATCGTTGGTTGCTTCGTCGGTACATTTATCGGCATGTTACCTGGACTTGGGCCGATCTCAGCCATTGCTTTGATGATCCCAATTACTTATGGTCTAGAGCCCTCCTCTGGCCTTATTTTAATGGCGGGTGTTTATTACGGTGCGGTATTTGGTGGTTCTACATCGTCGATTTTAATTAACGCGCCGGGTTGTTCTTCAACCGTGGTCACAGCATTCGACGGCTACCCAATGGCTCAAAAAGGCCAGGCAGGTAAAGCATTAGCTTTGGCAGCTTATTCGTCTTTCACTGGCGGTACGCTATCTGCCATTATGTTGCTTGTTGCCGCACCAGCATTGGCTAGCGTCTCCCTTAGCTTCCAATCGTCGGACTATTTTGCGTTGATGCTACTTGGGTTATCAGCAGTCGCGGCTTTTGCGGGGAAAGGTCAGGTAATCAAAGCGTGGATGATGACCATTCTTGGTTTGATGCTATCTACAGTTGGAATCGATAAAGGCGTAGGCGTTGAACGCTTTACCTTCGGTTTAACGGATTTAATGGATGGCTTTAGCTTCTTGTTGCTTGCAATGGCGACATTCGCACTGGGTGAGACACTGATGGGCATCCTTAAACCATCAAAAGACACCAGCAATGAAGAACAAGAAAAGCTGAGCAACATTGGCTCAATGAAAGTGACCAAGGAAGAAATCAAAGATGTTGCGCCTGTTTCAATTCGCTCTTCAATATTAGGTTTCTTCACTGGCGTTCTTCCTGGCGCAGGGGCAACCATTGCTGCTTTTTTAAGCTATGGTATGGAGCGCAACCTCGCACCTAAAGAGAAAAAGGATGAGTTCGGTAAAGGCAGTATCCGTGGCTTGGTTGCGCCAGAGTCTGCGAACAATGCAGCATCTAGTGGTTCATTTGTACCGCTATTAACGCTTGGTATTCCGGGTTCTGGTACAACAGCAATAATGCTCGGTGCGCTGATCGCTTATGGTATCCAGCCTGGCCCTCGCCTATTTGTTGAACACCCAGATGTGTTCTGGTCAGTGATCATTTCCATGTACTTCGGCAACATCGTACTTGTGATCCTGAACTTACCGTTGATTCCGTATATTTCAAAGCTTTTGGCGGTTCCAAGAACGGTGCTTCTACCGATGATTTTATTCTTCTCAATCACCGGGGTTTATTTGGTCTCTTTTAACACTATGGATGTGTTCGTGATGCTGATTGTGGCTATGGCTGCCATTGTACTTCGGCTCGCTAACTTCCCGCTCGCACCTTTATTGCTGGGCTTCATCCTTGGAGGATTAATGGAAGAGAACTTACGCCGCGCATTAATGATTTCAGATGGAGAACTGAGTTTCCTATGGGAGCGTCCTATTACCCTTACCTTTACTGTTTTAGCTGTATTGGTATTGGCAAGTCCACTAATCGTAAAGCTGATTCAAAAGTTTAAAGCACAGCCAGTCAGCGTTGAGCAGTAATCGCTGTCTCTTTCAACCTAGATAAAGCCATCCATCGTGATGGCTTTATCTTCCGCCCTCCAAATCGTTCGCTTATTGTGCAGATGGTATTGACAAATCACTGTCGTTATATAAAGGTGATTGTATGAACACACACTTAGCGCAACTTAACCAACGAATTATCATCATTCCATAGGAATGGTGGGATTTTTTGATGCGCTCAGTATTTATCGAACCCACCCATAGCGGTGGGTTTTCTGTCTCTACCGTATGGGAAAAGCTCTCTTGGAGGCGGTCACAATGCAAAAAATAGCAGTTTTTGGTAAACCCGGCAGTGGAAAATCGACGGTAAGTAAAGCAATCGCGTCTGCTACCGGTCTTCCTCTTCATCAATTAGATTCAATAGTTTATAAACCAAACGGTGATCCCGTTGAGCGTAACGTTTTTGATGAAGCCCATAGCAACATACTAAGCTCAGATCGTTGGATTATAGATGGCCTTGGACCGTTCAGCTCTTTCAACGCTCGTTTAGATGCAGCCGATACTCTCATTTATATTGATCTACCATACTCAGTAAGCTATTGGTTTGTGACGAAACGTCTCCTTAAAGGACTATTCATTAAACCTGAAGGTTGGCCTGATGGTAGTTCGGTACTGAAAGGAACGTTACAAAGCTACAAAGTTCTTCAGCAATGCCCCGCATTCTGGAATGATGACTTTATGTATCGCCTCGAAGGGTACTCTCAAAGTAAAGCCGTTCATGTCATCAAAAACGTTACAGAACTGAACAATTTTGTTTTAGAGCGGGTAAAGTAAACCTCATATCATAACATTAGAGCATGTAGGTTAGATCATCTGAAGCTCTAACAATAAAAAAGAACATAACAAGGATTGTTTATGCTTTTAGAACTCTCACTTTTATTCATTGCTGGCGTAATTGGTGGGATCATTAACTCCATAGCGGGAGGCGGAAGCTTTATTACTTTTCCGGCTCTATTGGCAGTTGGTGTTCCTCCTATTATGGCTAACGCAACAAACACATATGCTTCATGTGCGGGTTACATTAGTGGAGCCGTCGGGTTCAGAGAAGAGATCATGAAGAACAAGCATGAACTGCTGTTCACAGTCTCATTCAGTTTAGTCGGCGGCGCTGTCGGAGCATATCTGTTGCTCAACACGCCAGAATCGCTATTTATGGAAGCTATCCCTTGGTTACTCTTATTTGCCACCGTGCTTTTTCTCACCGGTTCTCGTTTAACAATGCTAATCAAAACTGTCGCGAAAGAGCACAAACATGCTGGCATACTCGGAGCAATCGCGTTGGGTTCACTACTTGTTGGTGTCTCTGCTTACGGTGGTTTTTTCAACGCAGGTTTAGGGGTTATTGTTCTGAGCTATCTGGTAGTAGCTGGCCACCAAGACATTAATTTAATGAACGGTTTGAAATTGCTCGTATCTACGTGTGTTTCACTCATTGCTATCGTGATTTTTGTTGCCAATGGCTCCATTGACTGGCACACAGGTAGTGTTGTTTTGGTCGGTACGTTGGTAGGTGGGTATCTTGCAGCTCGTGTCTCTCGTCAACTGAATCCTAATCATGTTAAAGGGTTTGTTGCTCTTTCTTCTATTCTCATCACTATCTACTTTTTCATTGATGTTTATGTTTAAGCAAAACTTGTACAAGTGGATAACACTCCTACAAAAACGCCAGCGCGAAAGATTAATGCAGATGGCTTAACGATTTTTTGTGTCACTCCAGCGAGGTTAGGAATCTAATAGCACTACACTGAGCGGCTAATGAAACCATTTTGATCACAAAGTGCTCGGATGGAAGAGCCTGTATCACGCTCCTTCGTCGCTGTACAGGGTGACGAGAAATAGAAATATGCCACTCGCGGTTAAACGAGTGGCATTGATCGAGAAAGATGGCGTTTTACATCAATAATAAGAGAAAGTAACGCTTACTTAATCAGCCCTACTTCTTTGTAGTATTTGAGCGCACCTGGGTGAAGAGGCGCAGATAAACCGTCTTTTACCATTTCCTCTTTCTTCAAGTTTGCAAACGCTGGGTGGAGACGGCGGAAATCATCGAAGTTTTCAAATACCGCTTTAACCACGTTATAAACCACATCTTCTGGTACCGCAGTAGAAGAAACAAACGTCGCGCCCACACCAAAGGTTTGAACATCACTATCTGTGCCACGATACATACCACCTGGGACATTTGCGACACGATAGAAGCTGTTGTCTGCAACCAGTTTTTCTACATTAGGTCCAGCTACCGTTACGATATTACTATCACACGACGTAGTGGCTTCTTTAATCACTCCACTTGGGTGACCAACGGTATAAATCATCGCATCAATTTTGTTATCACAAAGTGCTTTTGATTGCTCTGCTGCTTTTAACTCAGAGACAAGCTTAAAGTCGTCGTTACTCCAACCATACTGGTTCATTAGCACTTCCATAGTACCTCGCTGACCAGAACCAGGATTACCAATGTTGACGCGCTTACCTTTCAAGTCATCAAAAGTTTTGATGTTCGCGTCTTTACGTGCAACGACAGTAAACGGTTCTGGATGAACGGAGAATACGGCGCGCAGCTCTTTAAAAGGCCCGCTTTCTTCAAACTTACTGGTTCCTTTGTAAGCATGATACTGCCAGTCTGATTGCGCGATACCGAGGTCCAATTCACCAGCACGAATAGTGTTGATGTTATAAATCGATCCCCCAGTACTTTCTACCGAACAACGGATACCGTGCTCTTCTCGCGATTTGTTAACCAAGCGACAAATAGCGCCACCAGTCGGATAATAAACCCCTGTTACGCCACCGGTACCAATCGTGACAAACGTTTCCTCCGCAGACGCAGAAAAGCCTGTTGTGAGTGCAGCCAAAGAAGCCGCAAGTGCGATTTGCTTAAACTTAAACATTGAACATCCCTTTTACCTGTGTTGATGACCGTTTAAGTATAGCAACCGTTAACAATTTGATAACGTTTGAGTTCTCATCCTTGGAGGTTGATTTATAGATATATATTTTTTTATCAACTTAACCTGCTGATAAATAGCGTTTATACTTTTATCCCATAAAAAAAGCGTTGTATAAACAACGCTTTGTAGTTAGTGAAACGGATGGTTACACCGTTGGGACTGACGCTCGCCACGCTTGGTTCTGGCTATCTGAGATAGATCGGAACAAGTCACGTAGCTCTTTCAATAAACCTTCTTGGAAACCAATGTTTTCATCGGCTTTCTGTTTGGCTGCTTGTGCGCGAGTCGCTTGTACTTCATCATCTTTGCTGCGCGCTTGCGCTTTGGTTTGCTCTACATTCGATGCTGAGTTTGCCATCTGGCCCAAAGCTTGAAGAATCGCGTTCTTCGCTTGGTTTGAGCTCATCAACTTATCGAACTTACGGCCACCACTTGTCAGCTGCGCTGTCGTGTCTGCGATATTGTCTTTCGCTAGTGAGTGCGCACGCTTAACCTGATCTTGCTGCGTTTTAGACAAGCTATTGTTATTTAATAACTCTTCTGCTTGATCGAAGCCAGCTTTTTGCGTTTTAAGTACATTATTGCTCGCCATTTCATTCTTGATTTCTTTCCCTGCTTTGAAAGAACCAAGGGCACCAATAATTGCGGTAGCACCCGCTAGTACACCCGAAACGACTGCCATCGCGATCATCGCGCTTGCCGAGTTGTTTAGTTCTGCCGCTTGGCTTTCTAAACTCGCGACGTTTGCTTCAACAGCAATTTCACGTTGTAGCACTTGTTGCTCACGGCTCAGCTTTGATACTTGATACAACAATGTTAATAGCGTCAACGATTGTGATACCGCATCTGATGGTGACTTGATCACCTCCTCACCGTTAAGCGCTTTCATCGTTGTGCTCATTAATGAGCTCACCGTCGGTGCAAGAGCGCTCATTAGGTTTGCAACAACTTGAGCTTGGTTACTCACTGTAGGAGCTTTAGGTGTCTCTAACTGGTAGCGTGCTGCACCAGAAACACCTGACTCACTTTGGCTTTTAACGGCGCCCGCTTCAAGCTTTGTTTCCGGTGCTTTTTCTGCTTTGTTGGTTTTAATGGTATCGCCTAAACCGTATAGTTCACCACGACCCGTTCCGCCTACTTTATCTAGCATAATAAACTCCTTATACCGTTGCAGGACGGCTTAACACCGTTTGCATAGTTTCACTTTTCGCTTGAATCATTTGCATGATGAGGCTCATCAGCTCTTGGAAGTCTTCCATCAACTTACCAATCTCTTCTTTGAGCTTATCAATGACAGCCTGGCTTAACGTCATTTTGGCTCGAAGGTCTGTGATATCAGCCTGAATCTCTGTCACGTGAGCATTGTTAGCAGCGTGGACACTGTCCGTTGCGCCTTTACCCACGTTGACGGCGAGATCAACGGTTTCTGCGCCATAACGAATCGCTTTCGCTGTTGTTGTCGCAGCTTTTGTGCCCATATCTGCCACTTTCGCCATGTTTGCAGCGGCTTTCGTAGCGATTTCCGTGACCTTTTGAGCTACCTTACCAGCACCTTTCGCTGCAAGTTTCGCGATACCGCCAGCTGCTGCACCACCAAACGTCACAACAGCTCCGATAACCGCGACGGCGATTTCTAATGCCATTACGACTTTGTTTAACACATCGACATTTACGCCCGCTTCTTTTAGCGCATCTTGAACGGCTGGCTCTTGCAACGCCATGCTCACTGCTCCCATGACGCCACCAGCGATCATAAGTGCACCGGCTGCTGCACCAACACCCGTTGCCACCATTACGGCACCAACAACAATAGAAACCACCGCACTGATCCAACCAAAGATCTTCGCTGCTAAGCCTGATTTTTGGGCTTCTTTTGCAGCGGCTTCCGATTCTTTGATTTTGTCTTGGTTTTCCACCATCTCTTTTTCGTGCTTAGCTTTTGCGACCTTCACTTCCTGAATTTTCAGCTCGTTTTGAGCACTTTTCAGTTTATCCGTGATAGCAGCAAGCTCTACTTCAAAATCATCAGCAGATCCTGCGATGATTTTGACGGCAATCGAACCTGTTTGGTCTGCAACTGCATGGAGAGATTTTGCAATGGTATCGACGATCTTTTGCAGCTGTGCCATGGCTTTTAGCGTCAAATCATTCACTTTGTCACTAACAGCTGCGTTAGGTGCATCTAACTGAACTTTTACTTTTCCGGTGTTCAGTACATCTGCATCTTTACTCTTCACGTTTTCTACCGTCACAGAAGGCGTCGCTGTAGACGCCGTTTTCTGCACGTTATCTAACGTGGCTTGGCCAGATTCAGGGCTATAAACCTGTGTCTGGATGCGGTCAAGTGCAATAGAACTCATAGTCTAATTACTCCTTTTTATTTCTCACCGCTTCTAACATGATGCCTGCACGCTCATGCAAATCTGCATATTGTGATTTTCCGGCAGACATCTCCTTCGCGCTGTAAAACCCACTCTCTGCTTCTGTCAGTTGTTCCAGTTTAAGGTGACATTCAGCAGAGTGAAAAGGTGGGCGTGGATCATTTACGTCCACTAGCGCTGCGTAGCTGTAGGCGTCTATTGCCTGCAGATACTCACCCAACTCCTGACGAGCCGCGCCAAGGCCAATGAAAAATCGCGCCTGATAATGATCAAGCATGCTGAGTAATTGAAATACTTTCGCTGCTTGCTCAATCTTTCCCGATTGGAAAAAGTTGTAACCTACGGCATAAATATGTTCGATGGTGTCCTGAGACACATCGTGCAACATTTTTAGCGTGCCTCCCTCTTCCAGAAAAGACAGCAGCTCTTCTGCTTGCATTTGGGATGGATCGGTCGCGTTTGTTTTAGTCATGGTTGGTTATCCTTAAATGGCTCGTAGGATTTCTTGTAAAATACTGTGGTACTTCTGAACAAACTTGTTCATCGCTTCAACGGTCGAGTTGTATTGAGAACTGGTGTCGTTCAGCTCAGTGGTTTTGATTTGCACTTCATCGTTAAGCAACTTGGATTTAGCACTGACAGAACTAGAAAAATTAGACAGTTTTTTCGACTTCTCTTCGTCTTGGTACGACGCACCATCACCGATAGTAATACCTTGTGTTTGAAGGAAGTCTCGATGGTTTGTTATCTTATTATCCGTCAAATACTTGTACTCAGGTGAAGCTTCAAAATCCGTTTGATTACTGTAGTTAAAGTCACTCGCTTTGAAGTTACTTTCTGGATATCCCGGTTTATAAACCCCATCAACACTTTGCGTAGAGTGAATTTTTGATTGCACAACACCAAAAACTTTAAGCTGTATTGTGAGATCCTCTAATGCCTCTTTCTGGTCATTACGTTTCTCTAAACGGTTAACACGACGCTCATTTAGTGCAAGCAGCACTTGCTCATCAAAACGGTCTCCAATGCTGGACTCAACAACGGCCAACAAATCACGAGCCGTTAGAGAGTGCTCTGCTCTCACCTCGCGATCCGCTTTCTCTTTATCGGTGATATTGAGTAGACGCTCTTTCAATGCCCCTAAGTTCTTGCGCAATGCCTCGTATCGCTCAGTAAATGAAGCCCCGGTAGATTCACCTTTTACTATTTTTTCAAACTGTAATCGGATATCTCGTTCGGTGTTTTCTTTGATCAAATTAACTTGAGCTGCCGTTATTTGTGTCTTTTGGACATCGGCTATCGCTCTGTCCTGGTAAAAGTCGTCGATTTCTATATTTGTTAAACTCACCGCGAAGTTGGCGAACAGACTAGAAAGGGTCAAAGGCTCAGTTCCACCAATGACAGTATTAAGTGCTGCTTTTAGATTGTTCGTTCCACTCGCCTCACCATAAGCTGCGCTATATTGGCCTTTCACTTGAGCGGCCATTTCATCTAACGCTTCTTTAAGCTGCTGTTTAGAAATACCAGGAGTCCAGGTAATTCTGTTAGCTAGCGCACTTGCGTCATCGGTGCTTAAAGTAATACCGATGCCTTGAAAACTACTTTTTAATTGAGCTGAGACTTGAAGAGCGAAACTCTCATTAGTCAACAGAAAATCCGAGCTCTTCAGTTGCGCGAGATTAACGGAACCTAAGCTACTAAAGGCATTGCGAAGAAAAGAAATAGAAGCATCTCTCACTTCACGGGAGCCCATTTGATTAGCAAGCTCTGCAACAAAAAGAGAAATTTCTTTGGTGGCATTAGCCAGACCTGTCTCGGAGAGGTTGGCGATCTGCTCCGCTTGGTTACTCTGAGTCCCCAAATTGAATTGACTAACAAACTCAGTAGATAACGAGCTATCTACGTTTTCCGTCAGTAACTTACTAAACCAAGCCTGAAACTGATTTGATAGCGTTTGGTTTGTTTGAGCATTAAACTCGGCTGCGGTTAATTCGCCATCTGAGTTAGCACTTTGTAGCGACTTTATCCAAACAGATGCGGTGTCGGTCAATGATATACCAGCAAACGCGTTATTTTTCGCTTTTAGGTTTTCAAGCGTATCAACATAAAGCGCGATGCTTTGTGATTCCGTTTGTCCCGAGATAGTTGGCAATGAAGAGATTAGAGAGGCAAGTTGCTGAGTCTCTGCTTCACCCAGTACAGGGGTAAATGCCTCTATCAAGTTTTGTTGGAAAGTGGGTAATGGTGCACTACTCGCAGCTGTGTCTGTTGCTCCTGTCGTAGAGCCAGTCGTTTTCATATTCGTCATTTCCAAACCTCTAAATCATCATGCCGCGCATCACTGTGGGACGCTTTCTGCGTTTACCTGACGTACCTTGTAGCTGATTTTGTTGTTGCCGGCGGCGCTGGACTTCGTCTATTAGCTCTTGCTCTGCACGTTTCATGGTATCTACTGGTGCTTTTATGCCGCCAAGTAAAACATCACCCGCAACAGGACCAACACCTAAGCCTTCCAATAGCTCGTTAAAAATATCGGTTCTGTCTTCAGCTTTTCTAATGGCAAGCTCAGCGTTCTCAATCGCATCGGTAAACGGTTGCTTCATCTTGATTCCTATCTTAAAGCGGGTCATCTCATCGGTGCTGTCAGTAACAGTCGTGAGTTTTTACTTTTTCAACTTTTTCAAAGGTCTATAATCTGCTAGGCGTAAACAGTACCAGTCGTCTAGCTCATCATGGCTTGCACCGCATGCTTTTAGATAGAATTGTGCCAATCGCTGGCTGCTCATGTTGCTACCACGTAACACATCGACGTTGCCGCGAATGACCCAATCGGAGGGATAAAGTTGAATGGCATGTTCAGCCAAGAGAAATAAGCCGGCAAAGGGGTTACTCAACCCCAATTTTGGACGAACGCGTTTCAGAAGAACGATGATGATTTCACCGTCCTCCACCCGAAAAACGAGCTCTAAGCCTTCAACTTCAATTCGATAACCAAGTTGAATTTCACTTTGTTGCCAAAAGTATGGCGTCACTTCGATCCCCGCTTGCGCCAGCGAGAGTATTAGTTTTGTTTTCATTACATCCCCACCCTTCCAAGTGGCTGAATATTGATTTGCTGGGTTAGTTCTTGAAATGACAAAACGGGCAGATCGTAGTATTCCGATTCAATAAGCTTTCGCACATATCGGCGTACATCCATAGACACAACTAGCACAGGTTTATTCGGCATGCGGCTTAAGTCACCAATGGTCTGTTTCACATCACTGACAAATTGTTGCGTTACTGACGGGTCTAACGCCAAGTAACTCCCTGCTGAGGTTTGACGAATACCGCTGCGTATTGTGTCTTCGAGACTTTGATCCAATAAGTAAGCGGGCAACATGTTTTGTCCGCTCGCGTATTTGTAGCAAATGTAACGTTTTAAGCTGGAACGAATGTACTCCGTCAGCTGTACAACATCTTTCTCTTTTTGGCCCCACTCAACCATCGCTTCCAAGATCACGCGAAGGTTTCGGATAGAAATGTCTTCAGAAACCAAGCGTTGCAAGATTTCCGTCATTTTTTGCAACGGAACAATACGCTGGGCCTCTTTGACTAGCTCCGAATAACTGCCTTCCATCTGCTCCAACAGATAACGCGTCTCCTGAATACCAATAAAGTCTTGTGCGTACTCCTTGAGAACATGAGACAAGTGGTACGTTAAAATCCTGTCGGGTGTGAGAAAACCGACATGACTGGCTACGAGTTTTTGCTCATAACTCTGTGCCACCCAAATGCTAGAAATACCGGGTAGAAAATCTTCATCTTGCTCATAAGGCACGCCTAATAAGTCGATCTGCTCATTCCCTTCTGTCACCAAGAGTTGGTCTTTTACAATTCGTCCTCGTGCAACCGGAACTTCTTGTAACTGAATTAAATATTCGCCATTTTGCATCCCCTCGTTAAAACGCAGGTGGATACCCGGGAAAGGCACGCCGAGGTCGAGATATAGTGCGCGCCTCACCCTTGCTAGCTCTTCATTTAATGCGACCGCTTCCAAGCTTTCCTGAAGGCTCGCGTCAAGATCAATCAACAGCGGGACCGTCATGGCGAACTCTTCTTGCTCACCTAACTTACCTTTACTGTTTCTAGAAGGCGTAGGTTTGCTTGGCTTCGCTGCTGGCGAACCGGCCCCTTGCGAAACAAAGCTTGATAAGTCGGTGCTATCTGATTCCGCTTGTTTTTTCTGTTGATAGAAAAGGAAGAAACCACCACCACCAACCACGGCGGCCAAGACCAGAAAAGTGATTTTTGGAAACCCAGGGATGAGTGCGAACAGCACCAAAAGCACACCACCAATAAGAAGTGCTCGTGGCTGAGCAATCACCTGCCCACCAATATCCGATCCAAGATCAGAAGAGTCTTCATGAGAAACACGCGTCACGATAATACCGGCGGTAATCGCGATAAAGAGTGCCGGGATCTGCGATACCAAACCATCACCAACGGTCAAAATCGCAAACAATTCAAGTGCTTCAGAAGCACTCATGCCTTTTTGCGTTACCCCGATCGTGACGCCACCTAAGATGTTGACCACAATGATGACCAGACCCGCAATGGAGTCGCCTTTAACGAACTTCATCGCGCCATCCATCGAGCCATACATTTGGCTTTCTTTTTCAATCAGTGATCGTCGGTGCCTAGCTTCGTGTACGTCAATTACTCCGGCACGCATGTCACCGTCAATACTCATCTGCTTACCAGGCATCGCATCGAGTGAGAAGCGCGCACTAACTTCTGCTACCCTTTCTGAGCCTTTGGTGATCACCATAAACTGAACAATGGTAATGATCAGAAACACAACGATACCGACCACTAAGTTACCGCCCACAACGAAGTTACCGAATGTATAAACGATTTGACCAGCATCGCCTTGTAGCAAGATCAAGCGGGTTGTCGTGATAGATAAAGACAGACGAAACAATGTCGTGATCAATAGCACCGCAGGAAATGCAGAGAACTCAAGTGGCGTGGTGATGTAAATAGCTAACATAAGCAGCACCACCGCAATGCTCATGTTGGTGCCAATCAGTACATCCACCATTGCGGTAGGAAGTGGCAATATCATCATAAAGACGATCGCGAGTAACATCACCGCAAGCATGATGTCTTTGCGTTGCCCTACTTTGTTTAGAATATCGATCAACTTATTCATGTGATTCACTATTTAAAGATTGCAGATAGCGTCGGTGCGCTTGGCGTGCCCCATCGACGTCATTTTGTTTCCAACGCGCTTGGCTTAAACAAAACCAGAGTCCTGCCGAGTCAGGATGAAGGTCGGATTTTAATAAGTGCTCACACACCTCAATCGCCCGGGTATATCGACCACTTTGTAAACACGCCACAGCAAGTGTTTGCATCGCCTCTTTGTGCTGCGGTTCTATTTCTAGAACCGCATCGAGAATAGAAATGGCATGCTCTGGCTTTTGGTATTGAACTTGTAGCGCAGCGTGAACAAGTAAGAGTTCAATGTCTTTGGATCTCAACATGTTGGTTAGACCTGGATAAGGAGATTGAGCGCCATAGTGAGGTAACGCTGATCAAGTTGTGTACTTTGTAGCGTTTCAGATGCTTTGATAAAAGAAGCGGAGCCTGGATCCTGTGCAAGAACTTGCAGCTGAGCTAACGTTTCATCAAATTGTTGACGGTATTTTTCTGGACGCAACAACTCTGAGTGCAGCAGCTTGGGCTTAGTTAACGCGATGAGATATTGGTCTGAAGGCCGGAGGTCATAGAGCTTCTCTAAATGTGTAGCGACCGCCTGACCATCAGGAAGCAATTGAAATCGCTCTGGGAAATCGGCCTTAACTTCACTATGAGTAACATGCGTAAAGGCTTCGATGCCTACGTTTAAAGTGCTGACTCGAGTCATGAGCCTGCCACATCGTTATGTAGACGAGCCAAAAGCGTAAACGCTTGCTCTAAGGTCGGAAGTGTTACTTCTTCTCCATTTAGCCTTGCTGAAAAAACCAGAGTTTGTTCATCTAACAAGCCGGTTTTAATTTCGAAAGGCCAGCCTTGATCGGCATGACACAAACACAGTGCACTTTGAATCATGTCACTGGTTTGATGCCAAGATAACGCTCGAGACAACATCAAGAATAACTGCTCACCCTGTCGCTCAATATGCAGCGTACCACTTTGCTCAAAATCCAGCTGCACCCGTCCAGCTGATGAGAAATCGACGGCATCGAGCCCCATTCCTCGGCAAAATTCATCGACGGATGCATCAATCCAACTCATCTTCCCACGCTTCCTCTTCTTCTATATCAATGGCTTCGTCTAGCGCCTTTTGTACCGCTTGGATTAAATTCTGTCGTTGTTCTTCATCGGCGAATACGTCAATTGGGATTGCGCGAACTAACTTATGGAACTCTCGAAAAAAATCGATTGTTTGTTCTACAGCCTTCAATTCCATTGCGTTGGCGACTTTCCATATCTCATCACTGCTTACCCATCGCTGCTCTACCAACGCAATCACATCAGCCATCAAATTAGAAACTTGATAAGCCATAATTCGTCCTTTCCGGTTTAAACATTTGGAACAGCTGATTCACACGATCTTGCAACGTATTTAGAGTTTTGAGTTTTTGCATATCGGACATCAACCACTGCAACTTAACCGAATCGATACTGCTACCTTGAACACTAAGATCTGCACTCATGCCTTGCAGCATAAAGTCAACAGCAGTCGATACCTCCTGCTCACCAAAGCGCGCCACTACATCTTGATAAGCCGCGCCGAGCCCTTGATAACTATGAACGGTATCGCGGTAGAAGCCGCGCAGCTGATGCAAAGAGCTAAACTCTTGCTCTTGGCTGTATTCATCAGCAAAATTTGAGACACGGATTTCCGTATCAATTTGAGACCATGTATCTGGGTTTTGCTCGATTCTTAGAAGTGCTTGGTCAATCAGCGCTAGTAGGTGTTTACTTTCTGGACTCGCACTCAAAAACTTTTTAACGGCTTTTAGCGCGAGGTATTGATGGCTTTTCTCCTCGGAAAACCCATTCAAGTAGGCTTGTAATTGCGCGATGGTCGAGATATTTCCTCCCGCCATTTTTGTAGCCAAATCTTTGATCTTTTGATTCTTTTCAAGATCAGGGACTTTTCTTAAATAGTCCGAAACGAGTTCATGTGCTTCATTAACTCGAACACCACTGTCTTTCACTTTGCGCTTGGTCAGATCTTTCTCTGCTTTTTCGGAACCGAGTGAAGTGAGTTCTTCCATCGCATCAAAAAGTGATTGTGTGGCATTGTGAACACGGACGGTTTCACCGCGATAATTGCCTTTTTGTGAAACGTCGGGGCGAGACGATTCCAGCCCGTTTTGGATAGACGCATCAAACTTTGGATTTGTTGCGATATGATTGTTGATAATACTCATTCACTTGCACTCCTTCCGCACAATACAGGCGAATTATAGGAAGTGCGCTTTGTTGAAGCTGTCAAAATCAGACGTGTTTTTTTAGTGCGCTTTCAGTTTTCTAAAAACTCCCGACTGATATTCACTATAAATTGATTCTTATACTTTCTATTCTCTCAGCATCAATCATTGCGCATATTTTTACCTTGAACGATTTCTCATACATCACTGATATCCAACAATCTGCGATTAAACACACGCGTTTGATCCAAATTCGCGGGCGCGTTACACAAGTCACCGGCACCATTATCAAAGCTGTCGTCCCTGGCGTTCGTGTAGGTGAACTGTGTGAGTTGCGTAATCCCGATCAAACTCTGTCTTTATTAGCGGAAGTGGTTGGCTTCCAGCAGCATCACGCTTTGCTCACTCCGTTAGGAAATATGTTTGGGATTTCCTCAAATACAGAAGTAAGCCCAATGGGTAAAATGCACGAAGTGGGTGTTGGCGACCACCTGTTAGGTACAACGCTTGACGGGCTTGGACGTCCTTTCGATGGTACGCAAAGTCAGGAACCAAGCGCTTGGTATCCTGTTTATCGCGATGCGCCACCACCAATGCAACGTAAACTGATTGAAAAGCCAATCTCTCTTGGCGTTCGATCCATTGATGGGCTACTGACCTGTGGTGAAGGTCAGCGCATGGGTATTTTTGCAGCGGCTGGTGGGGGTAAAAGTACCCTACTGGCAAAACTGATTCGCTCCGCAGAAGTTGACGTGACCGTTCTCGCTTTGATTGGTGAACGCGGACGCGAAGTACGCGAGTTTATTGAGCATGACCTAGGCGAAGAAGGAATGGCCAAATCGGTTTTAGTGGTCGCTACCTCTGATCGCCCAGCAATGGAGCGCGCCAAAGCCGCTTTTGTTGCCACTTCTATCGCAGAATATTTTCGTGACCAAGGTAAACGCGTGCTACTGCTGATGGATTCTGTAACGCGTTTCGCCCGCGCACAGAGGGAGATTGGACTAGCCGCAGGCGAGCCACCAACACGACGTGGCTATCCGCCTTCCGTTTTTGCCGCTTTGCCAAAGCTGATGGAACGAGCTGGACAATCAGACAAAGGATCAATTACAGCACTGTACACCGTGTTGGTGGAAGGTGACGACATGACGGAGCCTGTCGCGGATGAAACTCGCTCAATTCTAGACGGGCACATCATTCTCTCGCGTAAACTTGCGGCAATGAACCATTATCCCGCCATTGATGTACTTCGGTCAGCAAGCCGAGTGATGAATCAAATCGTTGAATCCGATCATCAGGCGTCTGCTGCTCATATTCGCGAAATGTTAGCTAAGTATGAAGAAGTTGAACTGCTAATCAAAATTGGTGAATACCAACATGGCGCAGATAGCCGAGCGGATATGGCCATTGCACAAAGTGATGATATACGCGCCTTTTTACGCCAAGGCACTCATGAACCAAGCGATCTTGATGGCGCTATCGCTCAACTTAAAGGGATGGCGAAACAATGATAGAACGCTTATTAGAAATCAAAAAAATTCGCGCTGAACGTGCGGATAAAGCCGTCAAGCGTCAAGAATACCGAGTGTCAAACGCCGCAGCACAGGTTCAAAAGGCCGAACGTTCTGTCGCGGACTATCACGTTTGGCGCCAGGAAGAAGAAGAGCGACGTTTTGCTAAAGCAAAACAACAAACACTCGTTCTCAAAGAGCTAGAAACATTAAGACAAGAAATCGCGTTGTTAAGAGAGAGAGAAGCCGAACTTAAACAACGTGTGGCCGAGTCAAAAAAAGCGCTTGAAATCGAACGCTCGGCACTTAAAGAAAAGCAAAAAGAGGCGCGACAAGCCCATAAAACCAAAGAAAAATTCGTTCAGTTGCAGCAACAAGAAGTCGCGGAAAAATCGCGAGAAAGGCAATACCAAGAAGAACTCGAACAGGAAGAGTTTCGCACTGTCGACATTATCTAAAGGTTCACTATGCGCATTACCCCAACAACTGAAACATCGAATACGCTGCACAAATC
The DNA here is from genome assembly GCF_033337345.1 of Vibrio sp. YT-18. NCBI lineage: Bacteria > Pseudomonadati > Pseudomonadota > Gammaproteobacteria > Vibrionales > Vibrionaceae > Vibrio > Vibrio sp. YT-18. Next base: position 71,386 of record NZ_JAWOQO010000013.1, read on the forward strand.
AACGCCGGAACAAGCGCCTCTCGAGAAGGAGGCCGAGCTTCAATCACAATTCGAGCATGCAATGACGAAGAAGCCTAGCAAGGGAAAGGAGTCTATCGTTGGGAATCCCCAAAAAAATCATACTGGCGAAGAAGACATACCGCTAAGGCATAAGACATCTCAAGGTCTAGATAAGAAACTTAACCTATCGAACCAAGAAGCCAACGCTGACAAAAACATCTCCACTTTAAAAGGTCAAAGTGACGTCGTCAGTAAGAGAGATATAGAGAAATCGCAAGACGACGCAGCAAATAGCGAAGAAATAATTAGCAAAAACAATAAATTGCTTAAACATGATGGAAAAAGCGATGGCGACACAGTTCTAAGCTCCCCTTCTACCGAGCGTGTTGATCCTCACTTTCAAGCTCATTTGAAAGATGATAAACCGACGCCGATGGATAAACATACCTCGCCGGAGTATCTCTCTACGCTTGAATCTGGCTTGCTCCCCCAAAATGCGACAGCGACAGAGCTCGCTCAAGATGGGATTAACATTGTTGGCTTAACGAAAAGGCAAACTGAAAAAACGCACAATAAGCGTGCAACTCCGCCGCTACAGAATACAGGCAAACGATCAGACCAAACTGGTGGCCTGCCTGAAACCAAGCCTCTTGAAAAAATCGTGACGAAAAGCGCACTAGTCGCCGTTAAAACGGATGAAGAAAAAGTGCCTTCTCAACCCCTTGCAAGTGCGGTAACACAAGGCGATGTCATCCTAAAAAGTGTTGCTTCGCAGGCTCAACCAAGCCCAACGCGAGACGTAAACCAATTACTCCAGCAATTGGTGGATAAAATCTATGTTGCTCTGCCAACCGCATCGGACAACAAAGAGGTTCGGCTGTTTCTAAGTGAAGGACAATTAAAAGGTGGCGAAATCCACATCAAGTTGGACGCTCAAGGGTATAGCGTGACGATTCGACAAGAGCATGCCCTTTCCATTATTAGCCAGCAAGCTAGACAAGATCTTGCTGAACGGCTAAACCGATTCGGTGGTGAGCAGCCACTTCGCTTAGCGATCAGCGAACAAACTCAACAGCTCGATCAACAACAACATGAACAACAACACTCACGCCAACAACGCAGCGTGTATGAAGAATGGCAAGCGGAGAATGACCTATGACACCGTTAATAATACCCAAAGTGGATGCAGAAAGTATCGCGCTCAGCAATCAACTTTGTGCAAAACAGTGCCACTTCCAAGGGACTGATGGTCAGAGCGTATCGATTACTGTTGCTCAAATCCCTTCATTTGAAGGGTTCCGTTTAACCACGTTGATTGGAGGGCAAACCCTACAAGTAGACTTTTCTCGTGCGCAGCTCCAACATTGGCTGAAATCGACCTTAAATGCTACTGCGTTTGAGTCCCTGCCTAACTCCCTCCAGTTAGCACTTTTGAGCTCACAGATAGAACCGCATAGTGAGGCAATCAAAGCGCTATTTGGTCAGTTACCCATTCTTAGTCAACTACAGCCGTTAGAGGCGAGCCAGGCCCAAGAGCATACTTTAACGTTAACCCTCAATAAGCCTAACGGCTCTCTTTGTTTGTGGGTTAGCGAAGGATCAGACGTGTTGTTGGATGCGCTACCAAACAGCGCGGCTCTACAAGCTCGACACCTCGCTTTACCTGTGTGGTTAAGTCTTGGAAGGACCCATTTGACGTTAAGCGAATTTAATTCGCTCGAGCTGGGAGATGTCATCTTTTTTGACGATGGTTACATCGCCAAGCAACAAGCCATTTTTCAAGTATCTAACCAGAATCTCTGGCGCTGCCAGCTAGATGACCAAACTCTTCACATTATTGAAAAAGAAACCAATATGAATGACGTAAACACTTCAGAAATGTTAACCGACCACCAGCAACTGCCTGTGGAACTCACGTTTGATATCGGCCATCAAACCATCACGCTAGAGCAGCTTAACCAGCTTCAGCCAGGGTACGTATTCGAGCTAAACCAGCCTGTATCTAAGCCGGTAACATTGCGTGCCAACGGCAAAATCATTGGTGAGTGTGAACTTGTTAATGTTAACGAACATTTAGGTGTGCGCGTACTGGAGCTGTTCGGTGGCACGCAGGAGCCAGCATGATCCAGTTACCCGACGAGCTCAATCTCATTGTCAGCTTAGCACTGCTGGCACTGATCCCATTTATCGCCATGATGGCGACGTCGTTTGTGAAACTCGCCGTTGTATTCTCACTGCTGCGTAACGCTCTCGGTGTACAGCAAATTCCGCCGAATATGGCGCTTTACGGATTGGCTATCATTCTGTCAATTTTCATCATGGCTCCCGTCGGGTTTGAAACCTACGACTACGTAAAGCAGCATGATATCTCCCTTGAAGATTCTGCAAGTGTAGAAGGCCTCATTGAAAGCGGTTTACAGCCTTATCGAGAATTTTTGAAAAAGCATATTCGGGAAACCGAAGCCATATTCTTCACTGATGCTGCACGCACATTGTGGCCACAGAAGTACGTAGACCGTTTAGAGTCGGACAGCTTATTGCTCTTACTGCCCGCATTTACCGTCAGCGAGCTTACTCGCGCTTTTGAAATTGGCTTTCTGTTGTACTTACCGTTCATCGCTATTGACCTAATTGTGTCGAATATCCTACTCGCGATGGGGATGATGATGGTATCGCCAATGACGATTTCCCTCCCCTTCAAATTGTTGCTTTTTGTCTTGCTTGACGGCTGGACAAAGCTCACCCACGGCTTAGTGTTGAGTTACGGTTAATCACGGAGAAAGTATGCATTCTGCTGAAATCATTCATTTCACGACTCAAGCATTAACCCTAGTGTTGTACTTGTCATTACCGCCGATTTTAGTCGCAGCATTGGTTGGTACATTGGTGTCGCTTATTCAGGCGTTAACTCAGGTCCAAGAACAAACGTTAGGCTTTGTGGTCAAGCTTATCGCGGTCATTATTACGCTGTTCGTCACAACGCAATGGCTAGGGGCAGAGCTCCACGCCTTCGCCTCGCTTGCTATGGATAAAATTCCTCAAATACGATGAGTTATCACGACTTACACCAGGCTTTATTTTTGTACAGCCTGACGTTACCTAGGTTAATGGCATGCTTCATCTTTTTGCCTATTTTGAGCAAGCAAATGTTAGGCGGCACCATGGTGAGAAATGGTGTGCTTTGCTCACTCGCACTGTTTATATTTCCGATGATTAATCAGCAAAGCTTGCCCGCAGAAACCGACGGCATTTGGCTGATAATGATTTTGGGTAAGGAGGTATTAATTGGGCTATTGATAGGGTTTGTTGCTGCTATCCCCTTTTGGGCGATAGAAGCGGCCGGTTTTCTGGTCGACAACCAACGTGGGGCTGCCATGGCAAGTATGTTTAACCCAACGCTAGGCTCACAATCCACACCAACAGCGGTATTACTGACCCAAACGTTGATTACCCTGTTCTTCTCTGGCGGGGGCTTTGTCACTTTTATCTATGCGTTATTCAAAAGCTATACATCTTGGCCGATCGTGGACTTTTTCCCAACCGTTAACGACGCATGGGTGAGTTTCTTCTACGCGCAATTTGAACAGCTTATGTGGCTTGGTGTGTTGATGTCCGCTCCACTAGTGTTGGCAATGTTTCTTGCTGAGTTTGGTCTGGCGCTTATCAGTCGTTTTGCACCGCAATTGAATGTTTTTTTCCTTGCCATGCCAATAAAAAGTGCCATCGCGAGTGTTTTACTGATCGTGTATCTCGGAATAATGATGGATCACTTTGAAGTACAGTTTTACGGCATTACCCGATTCGCAGAACAACTCAATACCATTTGGCAATAACGCTTAGGATTCTTTATGAGTGCAGAAAAAACAGAGCAACCCACCGCAAAAAAGTTACGCGATGCTCGACAGAAAGGTCAGGTTGCCAAAAGCCAAGAAATCGTATCGTCTGCATTAATTTTGGCGCTCATAATTGTACTGTTTGCGTTCGCCGATTATTACATGTCGCACATCTCAGCGCTTATTCTCCTACCAAGTAAGCTTGCTTATCAGGGTTTCCAAGATGCGCTAGTCGATGTCGCTATCGCCATCGCAAAAGAAATTGCCTATCTACTCGCTCCGATTATTCTGGTTGCTGCACTCGTCGCCATCTTTTCCAATATGGGGCAGTTCGGATTCCTATTTAGTGGTGAATCCGTTAAACCCGACATCAAAAAGATCAATCCCGTCGAAGGGGCCAAACGCATTTTTTCCCTTAAGAGTGTGATTGAGTTTATCAAGTCGATCCTTAAAGTCTCTCTTCTTTCCTGCATTATCTGGGTGACATTACGCGGTAACATCAACGCTTTAATGCAAATTCCAACTTGTGGGCTAGAATGTGTCCCGACCATTACTGGCGTCATGATTAAACAATTAATGATTATCTCTTCGGTAGGCTTCATCGTCATCGCTGCAGCAGATTTTGCGTACCAGAAGTTTGATCACACGAAAAAGCTCAAAATGAGCAAGGACGAAGTGAAGCGCGAATACAAAGAGATGGAAGGCAGTCCAGAAATAAAAAGCAAACGTCGTCAGTTGCACCAAGAGCTACAAGCCTCCAATCAACGCGAAAACGTTAAACGTTCTAATGTATTAGTTACAAACCCAACACATATCGCGGTTGGCCTTTATTACAAGAAAGGCGAAACGCCCCTGCCCGTCATCACTTTGATGGAAACCGATGCGGTAGCCAAACGTATGGTCGCAATCGCTAAAGAGGAAGGCGTGCCTGTGATGCAAAAAGTCCCTCTTGCTCGTGCACTATACGCCGACGGTAACGTCGACCAGTACATCCCAAGCGATCTTATTGAGGCAACTGCGGAAGTGCTTCGTTGGTTGGCTTCGTTAGAGTCCGAGGCGGACTAACAAACCACATCCCATTCAAGATCTGGGCTTACAACTGCCCAGCTTTCAACCTCGATACTTTCAACGCTATAATGCGGTATCCTTTAACTGTATGTTGTTTTTATGAAATCTAGCTTAAGCATTCGCTCCTACACGAAACGTATGAGCCGACATACTCATAGTGATTATCATCAACTGGTGCTTCCTCTCCAGGGCAACATACATATTGATATGGATAGTTATGTCGGAAAGGTGGCGGTTGGCGACTGCATAGTCATCCCCAAAAGTTGTGCTCACGGGTTTAATGCCGAAGAGTCATCACGCTTTATTGTTGCGGATATGACCACTTTGCCCACTCATTTGATGGATAATAGTGTGGCTGTGTTTTCGATTAGCCCGCCTCTACTGAGCTTTATCCAGTTTGTCGAAAAGCAACTTGAGTATCAGGTTAATGATGAAATTGAAAACTCAATGGTTGAAACCTTCTATCTGTTGCTGGAGCAGCAAAAGCGGTCTCGCTCCGTAGATTCGCGTATTCGAGATGTACAGGTTGTGATCGCCGAGCAGCTTGATCAGCCACTCACCATTGCCTCATTAGCGAATGCCGCTTGCTTGAGTCCGACGCAGTTTAAAAAGCTTTTTAAAGAGCAGCTAAAAGTGAGCGTTCATAAATACATTACATTACAACGTATGGAAAAAGCCAAAGCACTACTGACTCATACAGACCTTCCAGTTCAGTTGATAGCTGAACGAGTTGGCTATAGTGACCTTTCCGCGTTTAGTCGACGGTTTTCAATGCATTTTGGCATGTCTCCTAGAGAGTTTTCCCGGTAGTCACTAAAATAGTCCTCTGGAACAAGTATTCCGTCTTTTCAGCACAAAAATCTCTATCGCTTTCTTTTATTCTTTCTACCCTAAAACAGCCATTCACTAGGTAGATATTACAGTGTTAAAAAAACATTTCACCGACTATCAATTAGGAACTTTATCCATACTTTTTGCTTCAACCCTGTGGGGAACGACGGGCACCGCTGCCAGCTTGGCACCGGATGTCAGTGCTCTCGCCATTGGCGCATTTTCTATGGGTATTGGTGGGTTTATGCAAGCATGTATGTCTGCGAAGTCACTGAAGAGAGATTTTCGAAAAGTCGTACATAAGAAGAAAACGTTACTGGTTAGTATTATCGCCTTAGCCACCTACCCACTGGCTTTTTATTCATCAATGCGATTCGCCGGTGTGGCTATTGGTACGGTTATTTCTATCTCCACTGCACCTTTCTTTTCTGCTTTGTTAGAGTGTCTCTTTAGCCGAAATCAGACCATAACCAAGCACTGGATGATGAGTTTCGCAATCGGGGTCACTGGTATTACCTTGTTGTTGGCTTCTGAGTCATCCGCAAATAGCTTATTTGATCATGATATGAAGCATTGGGGTGTATTACTTGGCCTATTGGCAGGTTTGACGTACGCCATTTACTCATGGGGAGTAAAGGCTATGATTGACCACGGCATTGAATCGCAAACGGCCATGGGAAGTGTTTTTGGTATTGGTGGAGTTTTGCTTCTACCAACACTTTTTATCACGGGTGATAATCTATTTGCATCGTCAACTAATACGACGGTCATGCTCTACATGGCCTTGATTCCAATGGGGTTAGGTTACGTCGCTTTTGGGTTTGGGTTACGATTTGTTACAGCCAGTGGAGCTAGCATACTCACGCTATTTGAACCTGTTATCGCAGCAGCACTAGCAGTTGCGATTGTTGGGGAAGAAATTTCTTTCATTGGTTGGGTTGGTATAACGTTGACACTTGTGTGTTTGTTTCTTCAGTCGAAAAGTTAAATTCAACCGATATTAGCCAGCCCCAAAAAGGAACGCTGACGGTAGATAAAGTAAGGAGCAGCACCTACTCCCTACTTTACCATTTGAAATTACACCCAGCCTTCTGCCAAGTACATCAATCGCAATTGACTTGGTGAGCCTAATTTTTCTAGCGCATCTAACTGGACGTCACTCAGGTTTGGGCATTTATCAAGATAAACTCGTCCGTTTGCTGCATCTAGGGGGAGCTTGTAGGTGAGCTTTTCGTTGATTTTACTTGCTTCCCCTTTATCAATCGCTCGAACAGCTGGCATGAGCCAATCCCAATCTTCTCCTAACAGTTTTTTAAACGCCCCGTTAGCAATAGACTCGGTTTTACTTGGTGCATCCTCTGGGCTTAGCTTCAAGATAGAATCTACGTCAGGAACCAAGTGCTCACTTGGCTCTGAACCCAACATCTTTTTCAGTGTTAATCGAGCGGCTTCCATCTCTTGTGCTTCTTTAGGCGCTTGAGGAGAAGTCATTGCAGTATCCTCCTTAGGGCCAAGGTACGCCATTAATGCGCGGACAGAAGCCGGATCTTGCATACTGAAGGTAAAGTCTCCTTTTGCATTGGAAACTTCAAGTCTAGGTAAAACACCAGACATTTCGCCTTGCATAAGTTGCTCTTTTACTTCCGTATTTAACCCGTATGCCCCAGCTTGGTTCGCCACAAAGCCACCGCCGCTCATGATAGCAGTCGTTGCCGCAGAACCGATGGCCTCTTTTGCTATCGGTGTGACGCCCACCGTTGCTACAGAGCTAACACCGAACGTGCCCAGGCTCCCCGTCGCCATACCTAACGTAGCTCCAATGCCACCTTCAGCCGACAGTATCGCATGACCTTGAGCCAAGGTTTGCTGCATCGGCATAGAAAGACGTTGATCTCGCCCTGGCAGCTGTGAAATTTGTTCTAACTGATGATGGTAAGCCTCAGCATCACCATTTACGGCCGCTTTGTGCAACTCTCGACCTGTAGAAATCAATAAGCCAACGCCAGGTAATGCCAAGTTAATAACGGCGTTCACACCAGAACCTTTTAGCTTTTCTTTGCCCATCTGTAACAGTTCAGCAGCGAAGCCATCCATTTTTCCTGGATACTGGGCTTCTAAACTCACCTGCATACGCGGATCTTTGCTGATCGAATCAAACGTATTTTTAAGCTGCTGGTACGTATCGCTGCTCACTTTTATTTCATCCAATAGGCTGACAACTTCTAAGATTTTACGCTCAGTAAGTGGCTCACCGCGATAGCCTGAAGGACTCACTAGGGAGTAAGCCAACAGCGCAACCTCAGGTTTTTCTTGCTTAAGTAGCGCCTGCTTTAAATCAAGGTGAGTTTTGATGTTTTCTTGGAAAAACTTAGTGTATTTGCTTCTCAATACGCCTTCGTGAATAGAAGCAAACTTATGACCTTTGTGGAATGTGGAAGGTTCTTTTACTTCACCTCTTTTACTGATCACTCGATCATCTTTTTGCGCAGCAACTGCACGAAACTGTTCTAGATCAGGTACTGGGCTTTGGCTGATTTTTTGTGTTGTATTAACCATTTTTCTCTCCTACACACGAAGTGATTGAACATGAGCTTGTTCATGATTAGAGGTGGTTGGAATCGCTTGATCCAACATTGCGAAACGCGCTTGCCACAGCTCGGCCTGTTCAATAACTTCGTGAAACCAAGCGGTAAGGTTCGTCGTATTTAGATGCTCAACGGGTTTACGTCCTGCTAAGACAAGCTGTCGACCGTTTGGAGCCAAAGCAAGTGCGAGGCTGCCACTACCTATTCCTTGATAGTTAGCATGAGCAAGAAGCTCTAAACCTTTTAGTCGTTGTTCACCGGATTTTTCTAACCCTCCGAACGTTACAGACAACATCAAATCATCCGTATCTGTCGCGATGAAATACAACATGTAGCGATCATCGACCAGTAGCTGACAACGTTCATTTTCTTCAAAATTCAGTTCGGGCAACTCATTGAGTTGGCAAAACTCCAAGAGCAGTTGTTGAATCGTGTTCATAACTTTTTCCTTTTGTTTCAATAACTCTATTGAACAACGATTGCAGATTGAACGATGTCGGTAATGGCTTTATTTTTGTCACTTTTTCGCCTGCATTGTGAGGTTTTCCGCAGAAATCTCGCTCTAAAAACGAGTTTCCAGAGTAATAAAAAAGAGCAGCTCAGGGCTGCTCTTTCAATAAAGGTTAGATGCTTAGCATGGTGTATTTGCTCACTTCTTTTGCAGATTGACTAACCCAGTTTATGGCTATCAAAAATGACTTCTGTTGGCGGGAACATATTCGAAACAGGTGGTCGTTGTGCATCTCCAAACATTGGTGCACCGAATGCAGATGTCGCCCACGGGTCAACAATTTTCACATCCTTACTCCACGTTGATGGATCTTTTATGTCGCTCCCCTCTTGTCGACCAACCAGTACATAAAGGTGTGTACCTGAATGACCCTTTTTAAACGCAACCACTTCTACTTTGGGTTCACTTTCAGGTGTTCCTGACATGCCTTGAATCATCTCAGCGGCGGCAGCAAAGGCAAATGTAGTACAGCAGCCGGCTTTCGCGGTTTGTACTGCCTTAGCAATGTTCTGTAGAGTGCTTAATTGCGGTGCGGTTCCTCTTTGTGCTGCAGCTTGAACTCCGTTTGCGGACATCGTCGCTCTGTGATCTTGCATGATTCGCGCTTGATCCGCGTGAAGCTCTTTTAGTCGTGGCTTTCCTTTTGTTTCATAAAACTGTGACCCCTTAACACCGAACGTATTTAAGTCCGTACAGGCAAAATCACCAAGCTTTTGAAGGTTGGCTTTATGTTCGTTGATAAGCGCGACACTCGATGAGGCTTTATTGGTTTTGGAAGAAGAGGCTGCCGTTTGTGCAGTGGGCCAATTTGAGCTAGGACCAGACGACAATCTCTCAAGATTTTTCAGGCTCCCAAGCGTTAACTTGTTTTCACCGTTCAACACATTTTTCAGCATGAGCTTCGCAACATCTTTAGGAATACCCTGCTTAGTAAGCAGGTTCACTACAATATCTTTCGCTTTATTCTGGTGGCTAATACGCGCGCTGATACTTTTATTTTTTGGTGCGCCCTCTTTAACAAAAATATCTTTACCGTTGTGTGCTCGAACCTCTTTGTCGTCAGCTTGATTTTGTGTCGCCAAATGTGACGTTAACTGACTCAACGAGTGCATTTGCGATGTATTAATATTGACCATGTGTGATGCCTTAAACTTGAATAAATGCGTGTACGTCTGTTTGGCTAAAATCTACAACCGTGTTGTTTTGAAATAACTGTCCCCAAGTATCAACTAATTCGTTCAACTGAATGATTAAGTTAGCAATGTTGGTGAGTTCACTTCCAGCCGCGATAGCAACTTGAAGAACAACGTCTTTGCGTGTTGGATTCACACAAAACTGCACACCACCTGTTTCTCGATACAAAAAGTTGTATTCAAGTAAAACTTGAAGTTTATCTAGCGTAATATCATCTTGTTCTATAAGCAGGTTTTTGGAAATCAATAACTCGCCTTTTTCCTCTACGAGCAGAACATCGACACTGTTGTTTTCAGCAAAATGCAGTGACCACATTTGATCGTCATACGCTGTCACGCGCTCAAGGTTCAGCACTTCTCCTAGCTCAGAGAGAAGCATATTAATCTTTCCTGTATCCATGTTGTGTCCTGTCTAATTTATTATAACTAAGTGACATCGATATATTTGTTTCAGCGAAGCCACTTGGGTATAACGGCTCATTTAAATAAGCGAATAAGGATAAAAGAGATTTTATGGCGAGATAGAAACCGACACTTTATTTCAACGTCTCATTTTTATTGCTATTAGCCGTTTTATTGAGAAGAAAAATTAAGGTTAAGCTGGAAAATAAAAGAGCGGCAATCGCCGCTCCAAAAATTAAATAGAAGTAGAAAATCACTTAATACCGTGAAGGCTATTTTCTGCATCCATAGCTAAAGGATTGAACGAGTCGTTACGAAGTTCTGCTATCGCGTATAGCATGCGCCCCATGCGACCATTTCCATCGGTAAAGCCATGGTACCCGATAACTCCGGCGAACAAATGTTTACCTAAGTCTTTATCTTCTACAGGGTTCTCTTTCAAAAAGCCTTCAATGTGCTGCTTTAACATGCCCTCACCGCCAATACTTGACGGCAAAGTGCCACCCGAAATATTTGGCCCTCGGTAATCACGCTCAACATTAGGCACCAATCGAGCGTGTAGCTCTTTTAGGTTTTCCATATTCAATAAATCTTTACCATTAGACGCGTATTCTTTCAGTAAAGACGTAATATTTTCGGCATCGTTTCCTTTAGAGTTAGAAGCATTAATGATCCACGCCGCAGCTCTTTCAACATTATTGGTTACGCCACTTTTGTTAAACGCATCCTCCGCCAGTCCTTCAGCGTATACACCTTGGCTTAGATCAGTGCTTGCTAGACCTTCGATATGACGTTGCGCCGATTTAAGATGCATCACCTCCATATCAAACACCGCTTGCATTTGATTAATGCTACCTGCCGGGTTTTTCTGCGCTGCAGATACACCACCGCCGTAGTCTTTTACTACACGTCCAGCAAGCGACTTCGCTGCACTTTCGCCAATCAGTGATGTGAGGTTTTTACCAGAATCGGTTTCTAACATTGCCTCTGTCATCGCTCGCTCTGCTAACTGGTTTAGCTCAGCAGAGTTCGACTGAACTGATTTACTGTCTAACTTCGCAAAGGCATTTAAGACATCTGATGCGGTTTTTATGCTTCCATCTTTGAAGAACATTTGTCCATGCTCAACAGAAGAAGCAGCTTGTAAACGCTGAGCTTGTCCTTGCTCATTATCAAATACGGCTTTTGTAAGGGCTTTCGCTACCGATTGTGGGCTACCTTCGCGAAACAGTTTTCCTGTCGCTTCAAAAAATCGCGCTACTGCACCATTCGTAGGATTGGCGCGAGTAAATTCTTGGGTCGCTGCGTTGATTTGGTATTCTTTGCCACCAATACTCAGCTTACCTTCGTTAAGTATCTCGTTACGAGCTTGCGGCATGGCGGCCTGCAACGCGCTAACACTTCCAAAACTGATCATGTTTTAAACCCTTAATGTGGAAAAATGAGTGGTATTCCTTTCCGGTACTTCGGTTGTTTTATTGGTTACTTCTTGTGTATTCGCACTTTTTAACCACTCGATGAAATTCGCAAATGACTCATCGAAAAAAGATGCAGTTAGCAGTTGCTGAGGCAGGTGTATGAAACCGATATATCCGGTCTCTTCCTCCCAGCATACCGCGGGAGAGCCTTGCGTTAAGGCATCTTTCATATGTTGATGCAAAATATCAGCACTCGGTTTATTACCTGAAATCAGCCCGATAAGCGTCACACGATCTTCTTGTGCACGAATTGTGATTGCTGTGTTTTGCTCAACGAGTAGATGGCAACAATCATCCTCATCAAAAACCAACGGCTCCAATTGGCAGCGGCTGGCAAAATCTGTCAGTAAAGAAGTTATAAATCCATTAGCCATTCGACTAAATAATCCTATTTTTGTTGTTTTAGAGGCGCTGCTTGGTTGCAACACTTATCAACTAAGCAGCTTTCTTAGGTGTATTCTTAAGGATTTATGGCAGTGAATATTTTAGAAATGGTCGGATTTTTTTTGTTTAAAGGCATTAAAATGAAAAAACTCAGCAAGTGCTGAGTTTTTGAGGTTTATTCATGAATCGTAATTTTACGCTCGCTGAGCTGCTTCACCATGGCTTGCTTTAATGCATGCAGCTGTCCATCAATACTGGCGTCGATGATCCCAACTTCTGTTTCCAAAATGCAGCCTCCATTTTTCAAGCGCGCATCTGCTACCACGTCAACGTAACCGACTTCAGGGAAATCACTTAATACTCCAGCCACCTTTTCTCTCACCTCAACAACCTGCTCTGGGTGGACATGTAAAATGACCTGCTTTTGGTTGCTCACCAGTTGCAACGCTTCTCGAACTACACTCACCGTGGTATCGACATCATCGAAGGTATCGATGATCTTGCGTACTGCTTCTAACACCACATCTGTCATTTTTTCTTCGACTTGCTGATAGTAGTCATTACAACGTGCTAAGGTTTCAACCATCGTTTGCGCATTTTCAATCTTGGCTTGTGCAAGGCCATCTTGATAACCACGTTGTTTTTCGGTTTCGTAGGCTTGCTGGGCATTAGCAATGATGCTCTCAGCTTTGGAGTTCGCGGCTTCAACTAAGTGTTGCGAATCCAGATAACTGGCATAATCTTTCGCTTTCAGCACCTTTAAGCCAGGTGCCAGCTGCAAATTGTCTGTTTTTATTTCAACAAATGAAACCATTGAGGAATAACCTGTTTTGCGATTTTTTTTGTGAGTCGATACGCCAGATCTCGTTGATCCGCTTCCAACCAGTTAGCTGTTTCCGCGTTTTCGCTAAGTTGCTTTTCCAATTTGAATTGCCAACGAAGAACAACATCTTCTGGTGAGTTAATCAAAATAAACCTCATCCAAAAATATCCTAGCGCCCTCATGCTTGCTTCAACAGACCTTTCATCCAGTAGTTCTGGTAACGCACGCTGCCAGCCTTGCGGCCAACTGGATAACAGCATCGGCCCGTTTTGAATTAAGAACCGAGCGCCTTCCAAACCAAAAACGTTGTTCAAAACCTGTTTCGGATGTTTTAAAACAACGCTTCGCATCGCAACGCAATGCAAAGCTCCACCCACCATCAATACGAGTCGATTCAACGCGTCTGTCGGGAGCAATGCCAAACTATGACAAGGTCTGTTAAAAGCCGTCTCTGGAACGGGAGATAGCGCCCACTCATTGATACACCACTGGTTGAACATGGGGTTATCTCTCCAGCCTTCGATATTTAGTAACCAAGGCTGCTTTTGCTCTATCCAACTTCTATGGATGTACTGGCAAGGCGCATAGTTAAACTGGTGTTGTACCTGCGCGAGTGGTGTTTCTGGTTTAACCACGCTTCGTGTTCCTACGACACCATGTAAAAGTAGCGATATTCGAGCCGATGAGTGCCGCTACCAAGAACACCAAAATGGCGATAAGATTATTCGCCGTCTCTTTGGTGACCTGAACCGACAAAATGCTTTTAAATTGATTGTTTTGAGTAGCAACTCGAACCTCTGATGAGGGTACCATCACTACGCTGATTCGATCGTAGTTCAACCCCTCAATACTGTTGTTCACTAATAATTTGATCTGCGGAACATATGAATCAAGCGCAATATCTGCCGCGTGTTTAATAAATACGGAGGCAGAAGCTGGAGTTGGGCGCTCTCCTGGACGCAGATCTTGATCTTCCAAAACAACATGAACACGTGCCACCAGCACGCCATCAATCTGAGATAAGGTTGACGAGAGCTCTTGAGATTTCGCGTACACCAAACGTGCTCGTTCTGCTAATGGTGACGAGATCAAATCGTCTTTGGGAAACACCTCTTTCAGTGTAGAAAACTGCTCTCTTGGATAACCTTTTCGCTTTAGCGCATCTACCGCGAAGGCGATTTGAGAACTGTCTACCATTAACTTGACGGTGTTGTCTTTGTCAGGTTCTTTTGTTGCAACGACACCTTCGGATAGTAAGATCGACAACATCTCATTACCCTCTTTCTGAGTAACGTTGGTGTATAGCTCGGTCTGACAACCTACCAGAAACAACGTGAGCATGATGAAAACTGCTCTCATTTTATTCATCATCACTATTGTGCCTTCAATAAGGTTTCTACGTTTTGTGTGGTTTTACCCACGGTTTTCGCGATCAGCTCTTCTTGAAAAGTAATGCGTGTCAGCGCCCACTGCATTTGCAGTAATTGCGCCGGATCATCACCCACCATCTTCATGTTGTCTTGCAGGTTACTTTTCGCGTTATCGATAGTGTTTTTCAACTCGCTGATGTTTTCTAGCAAACCTCCCTCCAGGCCATTACTTGCCTCGGGAACCGACATGGCTTGCTCAAAACGTTCGCTTAAACCGTCTTCGACTTGCGCATCCTGTAACTTATCAATGTTGGTTTGCATCACCTCGGTGTACTGCGTGTTTATCATATGTACTCCTAAGATAAATCTAACTTGTGACTGTGAGTCATGATGTTTTTCACCATCGCATTTTTTTGGATCATGAAGCTAAGTTCATCACGAACCATGTCCAGTGTTGATGCCATATCAGGTAACGACTTCAACTCTGCCCAGCAATGCCATAAGGCTTGTTCTTTCTGGGCACCCAGTGGAAAATGCTGCGCTAGCATTGCTTTTAGTGCTGTTTTATCAGCAGGTGGTTCGGCAATAAGCTGTCCCGAAAAATTCCCTAGTAACTCCTGCTTCAACACCTTTAACAAATCAGATTGTGGCTGCTCGTTGCCTTTTGCACTCTTCGCCTCATGAAAGGCGTACCACATTGCCTCTCGTTTAACTTGAGGGTCGGAGAACGCTTCACTTAACGATGATAAGACACTTTGTTTACTGACAACCTCTGCGTCTTTTAATGATTCGTACCACGCTTTAATCTCCGCCAGTTTGGCTTCTGTTTTCTCTAGCGTCTCTTTTGGAGAAACATGTGAAACTTGCTCTTGCTTGTCACTTCGCTCCATGAGTGCTTTCATCTTGTCTTCATCGCTCCGCTCATAATGGCGCGACTCCGACTGACGCAAAGATTGGTGTTGAAGACTTAGGTTACTTGAATCAATTATCATCCAAGATTCCTAATGTCCTGAGAAAAGCTCGCAGCAAATGCTTGGCTTTCTTCGCTTCCTTGTGACGCAAGTTCTACCCAGCTTTCCGCTTTGCTCAGTAAACCGGCTTTGGCAGAAGCAAGAGCCGCTAAGCTGATCAGATCTGGATAGGCATTACAAAGTGGTTCGAGTAATTGATGAGCCTCTTCATACAAGCCTTTATTCATGAGGCTCATTGCACGAATCATCGCAACGGTCTCTTCAGAACCTGAGCTTGCTTCAAGGCCATCTGCAATCGTGTTGGCTTCTTGATGACGATGCATACCTGTTGCCATCAGCGCGATTTCAGCCAGCAGTTGGCGCGTTTCTCGTTCCATGCTTTACACCTTCTGGAGAATCGACTGCATCACATCTTTAATCGCACGAGTCGTGGTCGCATTGATATTGTAAACAACAGACCATTTGTTGATCGCGTGCTGAAGCTCGGCAAGCTTTGATGGATCATCGGCATTGGTTTCTAGATTCTTGATGGCTGCCGTCACTTCTGTGTTGGCATCTTTCGCTTGTTGTTCTAACTTAGCTTTAACATCATCAAGGTTTACACTGTTACTAGCATCGTAAAATGACATAAGACTTCCTCGTATTTTTTAGTTAGCTTCGTATGATTCAACGACCGCATGGGCGGCAGTGTAAGCTTCATACTGTTTGAGTAGTAATTGGTACTGCTGTGGTGAGCACCCTAAATCCAACTGACGTTTCACCACCGCTTGTGCTTCTAAGAGCTTGCTCTTAATCTTGTGCACTTCCGCACCGTTTGTGTCGTTATTTAAAATTTGTTCAAGATTTGTCATTGTTCGTCTCGCCTTCATATCCGAGTTCTATTGTTATCACCCGCCCGCCTTTAACCAACTCAATACCAGCAGGTGTAACACTGGATATTCGGTAGCCCTGAGGCGTTCTTGCACCGACCATATAGCGAACGTTATCGGTCAGAATCACATATGGAACCTGGCCAAAGTTAACGCTACGAAACGGGAAATCGATGTTAGTGCCTTTACTCACCTTAGGTATGGATTTCAAAACTAAGTACGGTTTCTCACCATATTGTTCCCGGAAGTCTCGGGTCACACCGTAAAATCGAGTCGTTTCGATATCATCAAGCTCACCACGAACTTCGATGCGATCACCGCTGGTGACCAACTGGACTTTCTTCAGTAGCTCCGCATCCGTTAATAACGCTTTTAGCGTATCCATGTAGGCACCCGCTCGCTGCAGTTCAACCTTCCACGCAACAAGACCAGGCACGTCTCGCTCCAAGATTTGTTCAACTTGGTTCCAGCGGCTTGCATCATCGATATAGCCCGTCAGCAGCAGTGTGCCGGTCTCATCGCCATTTTCGACTTTCACTTGGTGATAGCCGAGGTTGCGCAAAATAAATCGAACCCCGCGACGGATTTCTTCCATCGTTCTTAAGTCACTTTTGTAATTGATGCCCAATACATCAATTCGACCAAGCAGATCGAGTTTCTGTGTTCGGTCTTCAACATAGCCCTCTAAGACTGCTTGGCGTGCGGCGGCATTCCATTCCACGCGAACGTCGCTAAGTTTGAGCTCGCCTAAGATGTTACGTACCAAAACAATGGGTTCTGCTTCTGTAACAATTTCATTGTTGTTTCCGTTAGCTTGGCTGTACCACATACCGGCAAAAATGACACTCGGGACAAAACTACAAAGCAAAGCGATGAGCGTTGTTTTTTTCCAGCTAGAGCGTTGCACAGCAACCACAGGTGTATTCTGTTGGCTAGATTCGTCGCTGACGTTACTCACAATTAACGCATCTTCCGCGTATCCCAGAGCGAACTTCACAACGCCGACCGAGACAACAGCATGGCGTGACAACTCGATACCATCACCTGCAACAGCGATGTCTTCACTGTTAATATTTGCCTCTTCGCAGCCTCGTAAAATGACCGAGTCTTGCTGGCAAACGAGGGTGAAATGGTTCGCTTCGACCCCAGCATCAGACAATACAAGATCAGCAATAAAGTCGTCACTGCCAAGCACGAGAGCACCTTCAGGTAAGGTGACTTCTACTCCGGTATGCACGCCTGATAAAATACGAATTTTCCATTGCTGCATCGCGGTTAAGACTCCTCTGAAGGGCGCACACACTCACTTTGTGAGTCATCACATTCCAATACTTTCACCCGCCAACCCTTTTGCCCTGTTGGTAATCGGCACTGCGTTAATTGAGACGACTTTTGCTGTGACAATAAGTCTTGTTGATAGCGCTCGGCTTGAACCCTCGATGTGCAGCTATATACTTCCACTACCGATTTAAATTCAGCGCTATTGTTGGAGATGTTGTTAAGCTTGCCGATACTTGGTCGCAAGTCATATTCGTTGCCAATCAACACACTATCGCCAATACCATCCACAACAATTCGAGGTTCTAAAATAAACATTCGTACTGTGCGACGCTTAGTATTGGTATTACTTCTAAACAGCGCGCCTAAATATGGGATGTCTCCTAGCAATGGCACTTTACGTAACTGATGGCTCACTTCATCTCGGTACACACCACCGATAAGTAAGCTTTGCCCTTGTTTAACCGTCGCTAAGGTGCTGATTTCAGTTTTACGAACGGAAGGAAGATCATCGACGCCACCATCAGCGATCTTTGCACCGTCTTCGAGATGAAGGCTCAGGTTAATTTCAGGTCGTGCAGCAAATCTATCACCAACGATACGTGGGACAATTCTCAGTAACGTGCCATACGTGACCTCTTCCAGCGCTGCGGTTTCTTTACCAACCAGCTTGACGTAAAACGTGCTGCTGTTGTTCAGTACCGCTTCGACATTTTCCTGAGTTAACAATGTTGGTCTTGAAACCACTTGAGCACTACCTTTGGATTCCAATAAACGAATTTGAGCCAGCAAGTAATTTAGGTTGGTTGAATCAAGCAAGGACTTAAAGTTCTGTCCACTGCCGAGCGTCACATCCCCCGAATTCACATCACCTGTTGTTTTGATATCGACAATGCGGTTGTTTCCGACAGACACTCCTGCTCGCCAATCCACGCCTAACTGACTTAAATCGTTGGCACTGATATCGACAATCGATAGCGCGACTTCAATTCTTGATTGCGGCTGGTCTAATTGCGCGACCAGTTTACGATAGAGCGGTAATCGTGCTTGAGTATCACGAACGATAATCGCATTAAGGCCCGGCTCTGCTTCAACTGTTGCGCCACCATGAACTGAGGCGGTTTTATTACTTTTTACAGGCTTATCTGAACTGGTAACTTCTTTGCTAGACGCACTCGTCACTTGAGTTTGAACACCAGACACGACCCGTTTTAACACCGATGCGATGCCAGGGACCGTAATTGTCTGATCTCGATATGCAATTTCTCTATCCGTTGCAGAAGCGTACTTCAAAGGAATTATCTCAACGAATAATTCGTCGGTTGAATTCGATTTCTGCAGCAAGCGCGTTTCCAATGCCTCCGCCGTTTGTACCACTAAGTCGACATAACGTGGAGGACCCGCAAGATAGACTAACCCTTTGCTCTCAGCAGCTCTCCAACCATAACGAGAATCCCAAACGCCGGTGGAAATTAACGTACTGCGTAGCTCTCTAGCCGTAAGTAATTCCAATTGAAGTAAACGTGAGCGAGTTTCTGTCGCCTTATAGACATGTAAGACGGCACCATCGAAATACCACATCAAGTTGTACACTTGCGATAAGTAATCGAGGAATTCCGCCGGATCTTCAGGGGTAAAACGCCCATTCACTCGATCGTTGACTTTGTCACTAACAGAAACCGAGACACGATAATTTGCACCGAAGTTATTCAACAACTCTTTTAATGAGTCGTTATCTGCATAGTAGCGGAACGGTTGTTCGGGCCAGTGTAAGTCTGTTGCTTGCGCGTATCCCAAAGGAACAACACTCACTGCGCATAACAATGCCTTTGTTGCAGCACGCCTAATGTTGGGAAAGATTTTTAGCATCATGGTAACCACACTGTATGGTTGATTGTGTGGTTCACGCGTGCTTGTTCCAGTAATGCAATGTAACGTTCGCATAGATTGACGTGCTTAGAAAGCAAAGCAGAGAACCGTTCCACCGAACAGTCCTCAACCCTTACTTTACTTTGCAAAATCAATTGCTGATCATCATTGGTTGTCAGTACGCCGCCATCCTCACGAATGGTTTTTAATGAGAGCTGCATGCAACGTTGTAACGCTTGTTCTTGTTGATAATCTAGATGCTCTTTAAACTGGAAGGGTAACGTCGCTTCCCATAAAATCCATGACGCATGTTGCTTGATGGTCAGTGATAACTGGTCAACCTCGATGTTGTAAGAACCATTTTCTGAGGCAATAAAATCCCCTACCTTTAGCGCTTCCGCTAAAGATTTCATCATCTTATCTAACATTTAACGCCCTATTTAGATCTGGCTGAGGTGATTGCAAGCCTGGCCGCACTGACCACTTTGAGTATCAAAATAGTAGTGATCGATATCACCAACAGTTTGCATGTTCTTGAACCATTGCCATACTTTCGCAACCGCATTTTGGTCGTTGTAAACCACATCGCATGCATCCCAAACTTCGTTCAGCTCGGGGGCCTCAAGTCGCACTTCCGAACACCAATTTTTCCACTCAGAAATAAATTGTTCGGTTGTAGAGGTGTACTCCGCGAACCCTTTCAGCTCGTCTAAAGACGGTTGCCACTTCTCAATTAACGAACGATGACATTCAATCACTTGCAACTGTTGTTCGCTTAACGTCCCAAGTTGCTTTTTAAGTTGATGCTGCTGGCTCTTAATGAGATCGAGTTGCTGTTGAACAAAGACGGCACTGGTGTCTTCCCCTGATAGCTTCGACCAATATTCCTTCTGAATATCGAGTTGATTGATAAGTTGTTCAACTTTAATCGAAGCATGAAGAGCACTTTGATCGACTTGTCGGTTAATCCACTCGTTGAGTGATAAATGGAAACAAAGCATCAACGTTTTTGGGACAGCCAAATTAAAGCGAAAGCCCAGACGAGAGTTGATGTAGTCCAGCCTTTGTTCGAACGTTGTGATTGTGCTGCTATCACTGAGCTGCGATCCAATTTCCAAAAATAAACGCATGGCAAACCGGTCTATCGAAGCACCAAGTTTTTGATACGTTTTTACTAACTGGCTAGCGCACAGGCTATCGACGACATTTCTATCCAACAAGCGTTGAAGTAAAGATAACTGCTCATAATTTATGACGCCTTCACTCAACAATTGTCGGTGATTGACGTGCACAACATTGAGATCCTGCGTAGGTTTCGAGGCGCTTTCATAACGAGCTCCTCTTTGTAAAACAGTCACTTTCCGCTGTGTCACTATGCTGTCTGGAAAAAGCGAACGGCGTCGCCAATGCTGCTTTTTCATTTATGTTCGTCTCCGCACCCCTTTCGAACAATCCAGAAAGAAAGAGATGTAATAATTTTTAATCGTTCGTTGTTACACGATACATAATAGAATTTACACTGGTGAGTGACTTTCAAAATTAGTCAGAAAATTTTAGTCCCAAGTCATTTCATTTCGCGATAGCCACTTGATCGTCTCCCGAACGTACGCGGCTTGGGGTCGTTCCAAAACGACGACGGTAACTCTGCGTAAAGTAAGACTGGCTGGAAAACCCTGCCTCCATCGCCACATCTACAATGCTCATCTTGCTCGTCAACAGCAGTTTATGAGCATGCAGTAGTCGACGCTCACTGATCCAAGCTCTTGGAGAAATGCCATAGTGCTCATTAAAAAGCTCTTTAAAAGTGGTTAAGCTGGCACCAAACTCCTGCGCGTAGTCTGTCAACTTCCATTCTTTTAAGTAATGCTGTTCCATAAATCGACGTAACCGTTCCGACGTACGGTTTGTTTGTTGTGACAGCAACGCATACAGTGATTCTCCTCCTTTGCTGTGTAGCAAGAGAATGAGTAGTTCTTCGTATTTTAGGCACATAATGGCATCAGGGTACGCTTGTTGCTCAAGCGTCTGCATGCTGGAAAGCACTTGTTCAACGAGTATGTTCAAACCAAAAGTAAACAAACCAGAACAAACTTTGTCTACCTTAGGCAGCATCATCAAGAGATCACTGTGTTTTTGCAGCAACTGACTAACGAGTTCATTGTCGTAGGCAATAATCGACGCTTTGTATGCCCCATCTAGCGGAGAGTACTCTAACAAGTAATCTCCTTGGGATAGAAATACCCCATTTTCTGCAGCAACATCGATTGTGCAATCACCTGTTTGAACTCGAAGCTGACCATTGTGAACGACAACAATGTGAGACTGGTCTGAGTGAAATACTTCGTCAGATTTTTCATAGCAGGAAAAACTACGAATTTTTCGTGAACTCGAGTCGACCCTTTCTGAGTTTAGTTGGCCTGACACATCCATTTTCTACCCTTCATTATTTTGAGTTTCTCAGTGCAAATGTTGAGAAACTTTCAAAGCACTACTTTGATTGTTGTTATTTCTAAGTACTGCTGTATGAATTAAAGAAGCAAAGAAAAGAGCATAGAAGTTCTATCACTTACCATACCCCCCGAATAATTAGCGAATAACCCAAGCATTACCTTTACCTAAAGGTAAAAGTTTGACTTAGTAAATTTCTGCTGTCCGTCTTTATTATTTTTATCAGATAGCGTTTATCATTAGCCAAAACTTAAATATCATTTGGTTATTTAAGTTTGGTTGTTTTGTTATACATTAGAATACAATTAAATAGATTTCGGCATCGTTTCGAGAACAAAATTAAATTTCCAAAATCATAAAAATGTATGTTTTATAGCCTAAAACGCCAAGCCAACGTGTTCAAGGAGCGAGATATAATCATAGAAAATACTGTTTTTGCAACAAGTATGAGTCTAAAAAACAACTGACCCGATGACTTCAAAGTCATGTAATTAATGTTTATAAAAGACAACAAATCTTTCACAAAAGGAAAGATATAGTCTTTATTTTTATAAATTAGAAAATTCTAATAAAAATGTAGTACTTAAAATTTTATCTGTTTATTTTTGGAACAAGAATCAAGTTTTCTTGTTTATTTCCCTCTAAAAATAAATAGTTCTTTTCTTTTTCCGCAACGAGCTCACCGTTTGAATAAAGCTTTCCAATAATCTTCATTTTTCCTTCACCAGCTTGAATTGGTGCAATTAAAAACGAATACTGCACAGGCAACTGAACACCTTGGTAGCTCTGAGATGCTGATTTAAGACATTGATTATCAATAACTTTACATATTTCCACCTCAAGAGAAGTAATCGAAGGTGGAAAGTAGCCGTCGACAGAAACCCAACCATAGACTGATGCCTGACTCTGTGTATCAAAGCCATCCACCCCATTGACGGACACAGTCTGACTGCACCCACTCAGTATGAATAACCCAATAAAACCAGCCCATATAGAATTGTTCATTATGACCCCATAAACTTATTTTATATAATCTAGCTCATTTGAAATTCACACAATTCTTTATGTAAAAATATAAAAGATCAACTTATATTTATACTACAAGCGGACAATAAATCGCATTTTTCAACAACACGTAGTTAACATGGACTGTAATTTCAAAAGCAGTTTCTGCTCACTTTCATTCCTTCCTTAATTGAAGTTTATTAGAGAAAAATGATATTCATATATCTCATTGCCATTGAGATATGCATCTGAACACATTTACTTTTGCCTTTCTATTTCTCTCAACACATTTAAAAGCCAAAATATAATAACAACCGACTAATATTGATAAACATGAAGAGATACATCTAATATTTTCCTTGATAAAATTTCAAAAGGGACTATTCCTATGTCAGCACGCCAAACTATCGATGAGATTTTGCTAAAGTTTGCTCATCAAATAGGCTTGCCTGCACTGCATCTAACGGAAAATGAAGTAAGCTTAGCCTTTGATGATAATCTAAGGGTGCATATCATCTTTCATCCTGAATCGACAACTCTGCAGCTCGAAGCTGAGATTGTTGGCCTTCAAATTGTAAATTCCGATCTTTATCGTTCTTTTTTGGCCTTTAATTATCACTGGCCTGAGCACCAGTTATTTTTTAGTTTAGATAACCACCGACACGTCCTATGTTTAAACCGACTCATTAACATTAGGCGACTGGATTACGAATATTTTGAAACAGCTTTAGCAGAATTGCTGACGCACAGCGAGTCGTGGGAAGCGTTATTGTCTTCTCATGTAACTATTGATGAGGCACCACCGATGCCACAAACTTTAGACTTGAGAGTTTAGGTGTCTTTATGTCCAATGACATCCAATCCACATACACCAATTCATCGGTTCATGACGTTCAACAAGCGCAGCAAAGTGATGCAGTGCCGCAAGGAACGTTTCATGGCCGTAAAGTCACCCTACTCTCCTCATCAGAAAGCAGCATGACGCGAACAAGCTCTAAAAGAGAGCTTGGTGAATGTTTAAATCAATTTGCCAGTCTCGAATCTTGCAATCGCGTTTTGGACTTTGAACCGCAACTCAATATTGACAAGCAAAACGCGGCCGTAGAAAAGCTTATGGAACGAAAAGTGGCGATAATTCAACGTTCCTGATATCACAATATAAGCAGGTTAAACATCTAAGTTAACCTTCAGCCGACAAGCTCACGCTAATAAAAAACCCCGAAGATTCGGGGTTTTGATTCATACTGCTTTTTCTTTATTAATTACTTAGTTTCACTAGAAGAAGCCTAACGGGTCGATGCTGTAGCTAATCAGCAAGTTCTTAGTATTCTGGTAGTGATCCAGCATCATCTTGTGCGTTTCGCGCCCGATACCCGATTTTTTGTAACCACCGAACGCTGCGTGTGCAGGGTAAGCGTGGTAACAGTTAATCCAGATCCGGCCAGCTTCAATATTACGGCCCATACGATATGCAACGTTCGCATCACGTGTCCAAACACCTGCGCCTAAGCCATATTCAGTGTCGTTTGCGATTTCCAACGCTTCAGCCTCATCTTTGAATTTGGTGATAGCAATCACTGGGCCAAAGATTTCTTCTTGGAAGATTCGCATCTTGTTGTGGCCTTCCAACATGGTTGGCTGAATGTAGTACCCCTGGTTGATAGACTCTGGCTGTTCTGACACTCCACCACCAAAGACCACTTTTGCGCCTTCTTCACGGCCGATTTCCAGGTAACTTAAAATCTTATCAAACTGTTCTTGAGAAGCCTGAGCACCGACTTGAGTATCGGTATCGAGCGGATTACCTTGTTTAATCAGCTGTGCACGTTCCGTCAGTTTCTCTACAAACTTGTCATAAATCGCTTCATGAACCAGTACGCGAGATGGACAAGTACAAACTTCACCTTGGTTGAAGAAACCAAGTAACGTACCTTCGATACACTTATCAAGATACTCATCTTCGTAATCGAAGATATCTGAGAAGTAGATGTTTGGAGATTTACCACCTAACTCAACTGTCGATGGGATCAAGTTGTCTGCTGCACATTTCAGAATGTGGTTGCCAACTTGCGTAGACCCGGTAAAAGCGAGTTTCGCAATGCGGTTGCTGGTTGCTAATGCTTGACCCGCTTCAGAACCATATCCGTTTACAACGTTGATGACACCAGGAGGAAGAAGGTCACCGATTTTTTCCATCAGAACCAGAATGGATGTTGGGGTTTGCTCTGCTGGCTTCAATACCACACAGCAACCCGCCGCTAGTGCCGGTGCTAGTTTCCAAGCCGCCATCAACATTGGGAAGTTCCACGGAATAATTTGACCAACCACACCAATCGGTTCTGGGAAGTGGTAGCTTGCGGTGTGCTCATCCAGTTCTGCCGCACTGCCTTCTTGTGCGCGAATACAGCCAGCGAAGTAACGGAAGTGATCCACTACTAAAGGTAAATCTGCCGCCAAGGTTTCGCGAACTGGTTTGCCGTTTTCCCAAGTTTCTGCAACTGCAAGCTCTTCTAGATGCTGCTCAATACGGTCAGCAATTTTCAGCAAGATGTTCGAACGTTCTGTCACGCTGGTTTTGGCCCATTTTGCTCTGATGTTGTGCGCGGCATCCAGTGCTAAATTAATATCTTCCTCGCCAGAGCGAGCAACTTTACAATACGCTTGTCCGTTGATTGGTGAGATATTGTCAAAGTACTCACCACCCGTTGGTTTTACCCATTCCCCACCGATAAAGTTATCGTAATGCGATTTAAAGTTAACAATGGCATTTTCACTACCTGGCTGTGCATAGATCATAACTCTTCCTTTTGTTTCTCGTTCAATGTGTTATTGCAGTGTCGTATCGCACTGTTCACAAAGAGCATTACGCAAGTCACACGCCAACTACGCCACACTTGTTGTTAATTAAATGTAAAACTATGATTACCAAGCGATAACAAACCAAGTGAGCGATGTTTGAGCGGATGTATGGTGTGAACACCAATGTTCAAGTGTTCCAAAATGGCACACCCTCACTGTGACAAAATGGTACAGTCATGGAACTTCAACATATTAGCGATAACAATTGGCTTTCAACTTCATGGGTGAGAAGTGAACAAGCGGGTTTAAAACAGCGTCGACGCCCTGAAGATATTCGAGTAACGCCAGCGACGCTCCAAGATAGGCGTCACCAACTCAATTTTTTGCTAGAGGCAGTCACTCAATTTGCGCTCCCTTTGTTTAATCAGCTATTTGCTCATAGCGACAGTCGCTTAATTTTGACGGATTCAGATGGTGTCATCATCGGCAGTTGGGGACAGCCTAGATTTCGTGAGAAGTTGACGGAAATCTCGCTAAGCTCTGGAGCATGCTGGCAAGAAAAGGTCAAAGGCACCAACGCGATTGGTACAGCTTTGGTTGAAGCAAAGCCCGTTTCTGTTATTGGTGATCAGCACTTTATCCAACACCATCGTTTTATTAGCTGTTCGGCTAATCCTATTTTCGATCATCTTGGTAACCTCATTGGCGTATTAGATATTACAAGCGAGCAAAAGAGACATGACTTCTCAACGCAAGTACTAGTACAAAACATGGTCCAGCAAGTGGAGAATCAACTACTTAACTTGATTCCACAAGGGCATATTCGTGTGGATTTAGCGTGCGAAAAAGGTTTACTGAATAGTGGTTGGCAAGGAATTATCATTGCAAATGAAGACGGACAAGTTTTGGCTCACAATCAAGTAGCCTCTCAACTTTTTGCGCAAAAAAGTATCATTGGGCAATCCTTAGACGACATTCTATCCACTCGGGGAAATGAGCACCCTTTCGTTTTCAAAACAAAACCGCTTACCGATAAAGATAGCAAGGTCAAGTCTCGTGCTGTAGCGGCGTCCAATGATCTTCATTATGGCGACTCCGCTGTTGAGCACTGTTGGCAGCAAGCCAATCGCGTCATCGATAAAGACATCAGTTTGTTGATTCTCGGAGAGACTGGTGTTGGCAAAAACGAGTTTGTGAAAGCACTCCATAAAAACAGCCAGAGAAAAACGGGACCGTTAGTTTCCGTCAACTGCGGAGCGCTACCAAAAGATCTGGTTGAATCTGAATTATTTGGCTACGTAGCCGGTGCCTTTACTGGCGCAAACAGCAAAGGCTATCAGGGAAAAATTCGCCAAGCACACAAAGGGATTTTGTTTCTAGATGAAATCGCAGATTTACCCTTGGAAGCTCAAAGCCGATTGCTCCATGTATTGCAAGATAAAACCGTGCTTCCCGTGGGTTCCAACCAAAGCATTCAAGTCGATACGCAAATCATTGCAGCCACGCATAAAGATCTGGAACATTTGGTCAGCGAAGGATTGTTCCGCCAAGATTTGTATTATCGCCTTAATGGCTTGATCATTGAGCTACCTCGCTTTGAGGAACGTGATGACAAACGACAACTGATTGAGAACATTCATCGGCGTCACGCCGAATCTGAACAACAGCTTTGCCCTCACCTACTTTCTCTGATGCTGTCTTACTCATGGCCAGGAAATTTGCGTGAACTCGATAGTTTAATCAAAGTATCCGCCTTAATGGCGCAAGGTGAAGAAATATTGGAACTCATACACGTCCCAGCCCACCTAAGTATGAAACTCAGCCAAGCTCAAGAAGGAGCAGCATCCGCTGAACCAACTTCAGAACTGCGTGCAACCGTCGAAGATAAGTTGCTCAAAACATATCAAGCCAATCAGGGGAACATTAGCAAAACGTCTCGTATGCTTGGTGTGAGCCGAAATACCATTTACAGAAAGTTGAAAAGCCTTGGCATATTAAGTTAATTCTACGACCTCAGATACAAAAAGAGCACCGTTGCGGTGCTCTTTCTCTTTGAAACCTAGCTTACAGGCCGCCTTGTTGTTGTGCCTGTTTTACTAATGCCTGACGTTGAGTTTCCTTCTCAGAGATCACTTGATTGTCCTTGCGCATTTCCTGTTCCAATTCTGCTGGAATGAAAACAAAGTACTTGTTAAGAGTCATCTTAGAACCTCAATTTGCTGTGTTAATTACCTTCTTGGTCAACGTAAACAAAACCAGAAAAACATGTTTTACTGGATCCTTGTTGCTAGTTTCAAAAAATAAAGGATGTTCATATAGTAAACATCCTCCATGTGGGCGCTAATTATAGGCGTAGTTTAAAGGCTTACCTAGCACTCTTTTTCACCTTTTATGCAATCTGAGTTTCGATCGAAAAACAGATTTAATTGCCCGTAGTTACTAAGGTATTGTTAAACAGAGAAAAAAACTTTTACTGTAACTGACGACAGGGATGAGCTTACGAGTGTAGGTTCACTTGCAATTGTGTATCGTAGAGTTCGAATACGATAATAATAACGCTACATGCCCTTAATCTGCGTAGTTAAAAACTTTGAAGTGATAGACAACCGAAGTCATATCTGTGCAACTCAGTTTAACGATTTGTCTACCAGTTCAATATTTCACCTTTTTTGAGAAATCTTTAGCCACTTTTTTGTGTGAAACGCCCCAAAAGAGCAGACAATTAAAAGTGTGGCATATGACCACAATTGTCTATCCCCACTTAGCATCGGGAGGCGTTTATGAAAAGTAACAAACTTGGCCATGTGATGTCTTTCAGCAGGATGTTTTCCTTCATTGCATTCTTGACGGCCACATTCGCATGGATTCTCAGCATGTACGCCCTATTTACTGTTTCTTTAGTGGCTCTTTTGGTCAGTGCAATTCTCTACCTAAAAGACAGGTTTTATCAAAACAAGAAAACGACCACTGAAAAGAGCGCCTAGGCGCTCTTTTCTATTGGATGTCATTTCCGTGTGACTTGATATAGTTATCAATCCGTTCGAGTTCGTGAAAATAACCATACATACCAATACGATTAATTTCTGGTTCTATACAGTATTTTTCTTCTTTTACCATAGCTTCTACAAACATTCCGCTTGATGCAATTGTGAAAGGTGGACACGCTGAGTAACCATTACTTTCTGCAATATATTTCAATCGCCCAAATTCAAAAATTTGACCTGGAATAGCAACGATAAGGGACAAGACAATTGTTATAGTTATCACTTTAATCGGCACTTTGACTAACTGAGTCATTCGATCAAATAAAATATAGACCAATAATGTAGGGCATAAGAGTAAGCTTGCGATACTTAAAACATATGACGCATCAATGTAGAGCACTTGAAAACCACTACTGAGCTGAAGCGGTAGAGATTCGAAAACGAAATGATGATAAAGGCGATAGATAGAGTAAGTAATCAGTAATATGAACATAAGCAACACGAAAGCTGTGTGAAATGGATGCTTCTGTTGTGTCATTTCTATTACCTTATAGTTGAGGAGACGACAGAGAGCTGCTTAGCTTCACTCTTCGAAGAGAAATATTAAACTGCTAGCAAATGCATGCTCTCCCATTTCTGAGAAGTGCGTGACGAATCAACGTTTAATGTAACTTTTAAATCTACCAATATCTTACAGACACAAAAAAGGATGCCACTTGGGCATCCCTTTATATCTTTATATTTAGTCGGTTTACTTAAAACGATTACACGTCGTAAGTTGTAGACGCTGTGTCGCCGCCTGTACCAGTCCAGTTAGTGTGGAAGAATTCACCACGTGGACGGTCAATACGCTCATAAGTGTGAGCACCGAAGTAGTCACGTTGAGCTTGAAGCAGGTTCGCTGGTAGACGAGCTGTTGTGTAACCGTCTAGGAAAGATAGCGCAGAAATCGTACATGGCATTGGGATACCAGACTCTAGAGATTTCGCTGCTACTTTACGCCATGCTGCTAGGCTGCCTTGTAGGATGTTTTTGAAGTACTCATCAGAACCAAGGAAAGCGATGTCTGGGTTCGCTTCGTACGCATCACGGATGTTGCCTAGGAACGCAGAGCGGATGATACAACCACCACGCCACATTAGTGCTACGTTACCGTAGTTTAGGTCCCAACCGTTCTCGTTAGACGCCTCGCGCATTAGCATGAAGCCTTGAGCGTAAGAGATGATCTTAGAAGCTAGTAGCGCTTGACGTAGTGCATCAACCCACTCTTGCTTGTCGCCTTCAACTGGAGTGATTGTCTTACCGAATAGAGACTCGGCTTCAACACGTTGGTCTTTCAGTGCAGATAGACAACGAGAGAATACAGACTCAGAGATAAGCGTTAGTGGAATACCTAGGTCTAGTGCGTTGATACCAGTCCATTTACCAGTACCTTTTTGGCCTGCTGTGTCTAGGATCTTTTCAACGAGAGGCTCACCGTCTTCATCTTTGTAGCCAAGAATGTCAGCCGTGATTTCAACAAGGTAGCTGTCTAGCTCAGTCTTGTTCCAATCAGCGAATACTGCTTGCATCTCGTCTGCAGACATACCAAGACCGTCTTTCATGAACTGGTAAGCTTCTGTGATAAGCTGCATGTCACCGTATTCGATACCGTTGTGTACCATCTTAACGAAGTGACCAGCACCGTCGTTACCAACCCAGTCACAACATGGCTCACCAGCGTCAGTTTTCGCAGCGATACCTTGGAAGATAGGCTTAACCGCTTCCCATGCTTCAGCAGCACCGCCAGGCATGATAGATGGACCGAAGCGCGCACCTTCTTCACCACCAGATACACCAGTACCGATGAAGTGGATACCTTTTTCACGTAGTGCAGCAACACGACGGTTTGTATCTGGGTAGTTAGTGTTACCACCGTCAATAATGATGTCGCCTTTGTCTAGCAGAGGTACTAGCGCTTCGATGAACTTGTCTACAACGTCACCAGCGCGAACCATCAACATTACTTTACGCGGCGTTTCTAGCTTCTCTACTAGTTCTTCTAGAGAGTATGCACCGATGATGTTCGTGCCTTTTGCTGGACCTTCCAGGAACTCGTCTACTTTAGCAGCAGTACGGTTGTGAGCAACCACTTTAAAGCCGTGATCGTTCATGTTTAGGATAAGGTTTTGACCCATTACTGCTAGGCCAATTACACCGATATCACCTTTCATTGTTTCTCTCCAATTTTATTTCATCGACGAGCAGCGTCTTAAGCAATTTTTGCTGCCGCGTCTAAATCTAAATACCATTCCGTTAGGCCCGATTTCGCTTGAATCTTAGCCGCTGGGTATGGCAGTGCGTGTGCTGGTGAACTGTTAATTTCTTCAACAATGTCCGCTTTTCCTGCACCAAGCACTAAGTAACTAATGCGTTTCGCTGCTTCTAATACGCGTGCGGTTTTCGACACACGAAGTTGGCCCGATTCAGGATGCGACGCCACAAGAGATAGGTTCGCATCATCATAATTCGTTTGGCCAGGGAACAGAGAAGCTGTATGACCATCTGCACCAACGCCTAATAAGATCCAGTCAAACACAGGTGTGCCGTTTTCACTCGGGATCACCTCTGCCATCTCTTTTGCAAAGCGCTCGGCTTCTGCTTTAGGCTCATCTTCGCCACGGATGCGGTGAATGTTTTCCGCAGGAATATTTACTTGGCTAAACAACAACGTGTTCGCTTCACCGTAGTTGCTTTCTGCATCGTCAGGGGCAACACAACGTTCGTCACCCCACCAAAAGTGGAGGTTTTCCCATTGAATGGAGGTTGCGTAAGCCTCTGAAGCCAGTAGTTTAAACAGCATTTTAGGAGTGCTGCCGCCAGAAAGAGAGATGTGAACAGGTCTGCCCATTTCGCTAAACGCTTTCATATCGTTAGCTAGGCTTTCAACTACCTGTTCTGCTGTTTGGTAGATCTTATGGTTGATCATAGTTCACAGTAATCCGTATCTGTTAAGTTTTTACATGGGAAACGCCAAGCGCGGCCATCACGCTGTAACAAGTCATCTGACTCTTTAGGTCCCCAAGTGCCGCATGCGTACCCGAAGAGGGATTGTGGATCTTGCTTAAAATCTAAGATTGGCTGTACGTATTGCCAGCACGCTTCCACCGCATCACTACGTGCAAATAGCGTAGCATCACCATTCAAAGCATCAAGTAGAAGACGCTCGTATGCCGTTAGCATTTGCGTTTCTTGCAGGTCAGCGTAATGGAAGTTCATTTTCACTTCCTTCGCTTCAAAGCCTGCGCCTGGCTCTTTCAAGCCAAAGCTCATTTGAATGCCTTCGTCTGGTTGAATACGAATGATCAGCTTGTTTTCTGGTGCGTTTTGACCAAACACAGGATGCGGTGTTTGTTTAAAGTGGATAACCACCTCAGTAACGCGTGTTGGAAGACGCTTACCAGTACGCACGTAAAATGGCACGCCATTCCAACGCCAGTTGTTGATGTACGCTTTCAAACCGATGTAAGTCTCTGTACGAGAATCGTCTGCAACTCCCGGCTCTTCACGGTAGCCGCGTAGGCTTTGCCCACGGACTTCAGACGCCGTGTATTGGCCTAATACTAGGTCATTGCGCAGAGCGTTTTCGTCTAATGGCTTTAGGCATTGAAGCACTTTTACCACTTCATCACGCATCGAGTCTGCATTGATTTGCGCTGGTGGTTCCATACCTACCATTGCTAATACTTGTAGCAAGTGGTTTTGGAACATGTCGCGCACAGCGCCAGAGTTGTCGTAGTAACCACCACGTTCCTCTACGCCAAGGAATTCTGCGCCTGTGATTTCAACGTAATCAATGAAGTTACGGTTCCAAAGCGGCTCAAACATCGCATTAGAGAAACGAAGCACAAGTAGGTTTTGTACCGTTTCTTTACCTAAGTAATGGTCAATTCGGTAGATTTGATGCTCTTGGAAGTGCTCGTGAATTTCTTTGTCCAGAATACGCGCCGATTCAAGATCATAGCCGAATGGTTTCTCAATGATCAGGCGTTTCCAGCCATCCTCTTCACTGTTAAGACCATGTGCTGCAAGACTTGCAGGGATCACACTGTATAAACTTGGTGGGGTTGCTAAGTAAAAAAGCGTATTGCGTTGCTCGAATTGATATTCGTCCGCAAGTTGGTCTAAGCGAGAAGATAGCTTACCGTAATCTTGTGTGTCAGAAGTATTAATTGCTTGGTAGTGCAGATGGTTAATAAATGCATCAAGCGTTTCTGGCTCAGTCTTTTCCATTTCCTGAAGCGATTTTTTCAGCTTCGCGCGGTAAGACTCATCACTGTATTCAGTGCGACTTACACCCAGAATGGCAAAATTCTCTGGAAGCTGCTTGTTCGCGTAGAGGTGGTATAAAGCAGGAATGAGCTTACGGTACGTAAGGTCACCTGAAGCACCAAAAATAACGATGCTGCTGTTTTCTGGTATTACCATCATCTTTCCCTTAAAAACGAGGTACTTATTGTGTGCCCGGATACGGCTAGAGAATGAGCCAACCCTATCAATGGCACCTCAAAATAGAAAATTGGTCTTACCTATTACGTTGATAGGTAAAGTCTATGGGCCCAAAGAACCTTAAGAAGTTGCATTTCCGATTCTTGGAAACACGACGTATTGAGGTCATTTAAGTCACTTATGTCTCAAAAGTACACACTGTACTCGCTGGAGGAGAGTCCGACACGGGGCAATATTGTCTACGACTATTTGATTTACATCAACACTTGCCAGTGCAAACGTTTAAATAAGTTGCACAAAACGTCATAAGCGATTGTATTTTATTGATAAAAAAAGTTTCATCTGAACGCTCCAGAATTTAAGCAAAAACTCTAATATGGGCAATAATTACTCATACTTGCAATCCATTACAGTTTTATCGTGATCTGTGTTACTTACTTTTTATTTCATCATCCTATTGATAATGATACTCAATTAAAGATAATGAAATCACTATTAATGTGAAAGTAGAACGCCATGAAATCAAGCGCCATTAACCCACACCCCATAAACCGAATACAATCGGTGCTTGACTACATTCACACCAACTTAGACAGCACTCTGAGCGTAGATGAAATATCGAAAGCAAGTTGTTGGTCTCGCTGGCAACTGCAACGCGTATTTCAACAACACACTGGCATATCCGTCGCTCACTATATCAGAGAGCTTAAACTTAGCCTTGCGGCTGAGCGCTTAATCCATACTTCTGACCGCTCGTTAGATATAGCGATAGAAATGGGATTTACATCTGAACACGCATTTAGCCGAGCGTTCAGGAATATGTTTTCAAAAAGCCCCCGTGAATATCGAAAAACGCAACAGCTCTCCGGGTTGAGACAACCTTTGACGCTGCGTAAGACACCAAAAGAAGAGAAAAAACATCAGCGCTTTATTGAAGTTCGAATAGAAACAAAACCGGCTTTTGAACTTGCTGGTTATCATGAACCTATTCACGGATTGTTTTCCGCTACGCCCGATTTCCAATCCAAAGTACCGTCACTTTGGTCACGTCTTTATTCATCTGAAAACCTTAACAATTCGGAAAGTAGTTACTTTGGCGTGATTGATGTGACTCAAGCGTATTCAAACAACCAACAACTTGAGTATTGGGCAGGTTATGAGTGCAGTCCAACAGCAAGCGCACCAAGATCAACGAACTCTTCCAACTCGGGGTTAGACCTCTTGGCTGTTCCTGAGCAAACCTACGCCGTCATTACACACATAGGCAAAGCATCAGAGCTCGCCTCAACGCTGGAATGGTTTATTTTACATTGGCTACCCTACTCTAATTATCATGCTATCGATGGTTATGAGTTAGAGCTTTATCCAGAAGGTTATGATGTTGATAGCGAACAAGCACAAATGCAGTATTGGATTCCTGTCGAGCCAAACGACTCGCTATCTTTAAAACCTAAGAACAGAAGAATAAGTTCCAAAGATTAGTGTTTTGCACCAAATTGTTAACTTTTCCTATTTCTTTGAATATAGAATACAAATAACAATCATTATCAATAAATAGAAAAAGTAGTGGAATTTATAAATATGGAAAGTCCGATTCGATTTCATCGTTCAGCGGTTGCTATCGTCGTATCCGCATTGCTCGCTGGCCACGCCAATGCGACTGAGAGCGTATCCCAACACGAAACGATTACGGTGCTAGGAGAAACATACCGAAACACCGCAACTAAAACCGTTTTAGAACCGGAAGAAACACCGCAAGCGATCACGGTAATCACTAAAGATGACATGGACCTACGCGGCGTAAACTCGGTGAGCGAAGCATTGCGTTACGCGCCTGGCGTAAATACAGAATTGCGTGGCGGTGCCGTTTCCCGACTTGACCTATTCAATATTCGTGGTTTTATTAACTACACCAACTTTTATGATGGTCTTCCTTTGCTGTACAACGGTTGGAACCTTCAACCGCAGGTCGATTCCGTTGCTCTTGAGCAAATCGAGGTTTTTAAAGGGCCAACGTCTGTTCTTTACGGCAATATTCCACCAGGAGGTATGGTCAATATTATCGCCAAGGCGCCTCAGTCAACACCCTCACACTCTGTCTCGATTAGTACTGGGACTAACAGCCTAAAAGAACTGACGTTCGACACCACAGGACAAATTGGTGATTCTAATGTTGATTACCGTATCGTCGGCCTGGCAAAACAGCGAGATGGTCAAGCCGATACGTCTGAAGACGAACGTTATGTACTCGCCCCATCTTTCAATTGGCAAGCGACAGAAAGCACATTAGTGAACGTGAATGTTTACTATCAAAATGATCCATCAGCAGGTATCTACACGACTGTGCCTGCATCTGGCTCAGTGATTAAAAACCCACTTGGCTCGATGTCACCAAGCACCTATTTGGGGGATGAGGACTGGAACACTTACGAACGCGAAGTTCTGATGATGGGTTACAAAGTCCAACACGACTTTAACAACAATTGGCAATTTCTACAGAATGCCCGCTACATGACCGCCGATGCCTATCAGGAAAACACATATAACGGTGCACTTGAAGCGGATAACCGTACCGTTGGTCGAAATGCCTATTTAACCGATGAAAAGTCCAAATCCTTTGTGATTGACAACCAACTATCGGGCTACATTAAAACAGGAAATTTTGAACATAACTTATTGTTCGGGCTTGATTATCAGTATCTAGACTCAGATGTAAAATACAAAGACACGCTTGGGTATTCGCTAACTCAGGACATTTTTAATCCTGACCACAACAGCATTGATCGTAATGCACTGAATTTCCAATACAAACAAAACTTGGATATCAAAACGAAGCAGATTGGCGTTTATTTCCAAGATCAAGTTCGTTACGACCAACTTGTAATGATTGCAGGTCTTCGTTGGGATAAATACGATTCAAATACAGACGCCGTTAGCGATTATCTAGGAACAGTATCCAAGAGCAAGGAAGAGTTAGACGATACCAACGTATCTTTCCGAGTCGGTGGTTTGTATGAGCTAGACTTTGGTCTCTCGCCATACCTTACTTACTCGGAAAGTTTCGAGCCAATTGCGGGTGCCGACTCTTCTGGTAAAGCATTTGAGCCATCAACCGGTCATCAATGGGAGTTAGGCTTTAAATACGCCCCATTATCTGGTGATATCTCAGGTAACTTAGCACTCTTCCATATTACGAAGAAAAACGCGATCTTGACCGATCCGAATAATCCTTATGCACCGAACTATCAAGCGGGCGAAGTGGTATCACAAGGTATTGAACTTGAGGCAAAATGGCAAGCCACAGCACAAGCTGATTTCACTCTAGGCTATACATATACCGATATGGAGATTACCGAGGACAGTTATTACAACCAAGAAGGTAAAACGCCGGTTTGGGTACCTGAGCAAACGGCCTCTCTATGGGCCAATTACTTCTTTGAAGGAAATCTTTCAGGCCTTCGTACCAGTGCTGGCGTTCGCTATGTCGGAGAAGCACAAATTGATGCACAGAATAGTCAAAACGTACCGGACTACACCTTGTTTGATTTAGCAGCAAGTTACGATTTCTCAACGGTATCTGAATCAATGAAAGGGGCTAGCGTCACGCTTTCTGCAAGCAATCTATTCGATAAAGAATACTATTCTTGTTACGACAAAAATAACTGTTGGTTTGGCGCTGAGCGCTCTATCGAAGCGAAGTTAGAATACAACTTCTAACCTCTTAGAGCGGAACAGCAGTAATTTGTAAAGCGATGGTTTCTAAAACAAGCCATCGCTTTTTATTTTGCATAGAGCATCAATGTAAACGCTACCGTGTCACTTTTTTATAGCACCTTTCTGGCCTACCTACCGACCCATAGTTTAAATCAGCCTCTAGTTCACCAGTACTAATAAGAAACTCAAGATAACGTCTAGCGGTTGTTCGACTCACTCCGATTTTTTCACCTGCCTCATCAGCGGTCAGCGCACTTCCATTTGGGAACAACTCTCTGATCTTGTCTAGGGTTACACCATCAATCCCTTTTGGTAATCGGTTCGGCAAGTTGTCTTGATTGGCGTGAGACTGCAGCATTTTATCAACGAGGTTCTGATCCAAACTCTCTACGATGTCTAGTTGTTGGCGTTGGGACACATACTTTTTCAGTGCGGCATCTAAACGTGGAAACATCACTGGTTTTAACAGGTAATCGACAACGCCACCCCTCATCGCCTGTTGTAACGTATCGACATCCCTTGCGGCTGTAATCAAAATGACATCACACGTTTGGTTACTTGCACGCAGTGTATTTAGTATCTCAAGCCCTGTGCCATCGGGAAGATAGACATCCATCAATAGTAAATCTGGCTTAAGAATGTCGAGTTGCATTTCTGCTTCCATTCTCGTGGTCGCAATTCCAACCACTTCCAAACCTGTCAGTTGGCTTAAGTATTTGTGGTGCAGCTCAGCAATAGCCAGATCATCTTCAATGATCATTACGCGAGTCGCCATACTCATAATTGTTCTTCCTTGGGTAAGTACACCGTTATTCTTGTCCCATAATTTGTATTGGGTATCATCTCAACATGGCCGTGATATCGAGTAGCAAGCTGATTGACAAGGTGTAACCCAACACCTCGATTTTGACGAGATTTCGTCGAAACGCCTTTTGTAAATAATGTTTGTGGATCCATTGTTTTTGGGAGGCCACAGCCATGATCTATCACCTCAAGTATCACTTCATTTCCGTAATCGCTAACGGACACATCAATATTTCTGCGTTCTGACGCAACATTTGATTCATCGCGAATTGAAGTTAACGTGGCATCGAAAGCGTTATCAATCAAATTACCCAAAATTGTGACTAGGTCTTCCGAATTTAGCCACTCAGGCAGGGGCTCCAGACGACTGCCTTCCTCAACCACCAGTTGTAAGCCTAACTCGCGAGCACGTTCAGTTTTTCCAAGCAACATACCTGCAATTAGCGGGTCTTTAACGGTATCTCTTAAAAACTCAATCATTGCCTGATAGTGTGCGGTTTCTTGTCCAATTAACTTTTGCACCGCATCAAGTTCACCCATTTGTACTAGCCCACTAATGGTGTTGAGCTTATTTCGATGCTCATGGGTTTGCGAACGTAACAAATCTGCATACTCCTTGGTTTGTGATAGCTGCTCGGTTAGATCATTGATTTCATCCCTTAAACGGAAACTCGATACCGCCCCCACGATTTTTCCATCAACATAAATTGGAGAGCGATTTGCAATCAGGCGCTTATGATTAAGGAATATTCCAATATCATGATCTTCCTGCCCGCTTTCTAACACTGTATATAGATCGCTATCACGCAGCGTATCAGTCAAAGGTTTATTGAGCGCTGATTCTCTATCAATACCGAGAATCTGGCAGGCACTACGATTTATCGAGCGAAGTATCCCTTGGGCATCAATGCTTAACACGCCCTCTTTGATGGTGCTCATCGTCACTTCTAATTCGCCGTACAACCGCCCTATTTCTTCAGGCTCAAAGCCTAAAATGGCGCGCTGAAACTTTCTCGACGCATAATTGGATACAATGGCATTAGCGACGACAACTACGATGACCATTAAAATCAAAAAGGCCAAAAATGGTTCGATGCGGTCTTGCAGTCGGTCGAGCAAATAGCCAACCGAAACCACACCAATGATGTTCCCTTGCTCGTCAAAAATCGCAGCTTTACCACGAACTGAATAACCTAACGAGCCCTGTGCCGTCGAAACATAAGACAACCCCTGTTCTAGCGCTCGACGATTGTCGCCACCTCTCATTGGTTTGCCCAACCGTTCATCAACAGGGTGGATTAAGCGTACTCCCTTATGGTCGCCAATAACGATGAATGCAGCACCTATGGCTTCGGTTAATTCTCTAAAGCGAAGTTGGTATAGCTGGGGGTTTTGGGTTTCGATCATTTCACGAACAACCGCTGAGTCCGCTAAAAAACGGGCAACACCCAGTGCTTTTTCTCCCATTTCTTGCTCTTGATTGATTTTGAGATAAGTGAACCCCGCGGCGACAAGCAATAACAGCTCTATCAACCCCGATAGCGTCATGATAATGAGCATCCGCTTACGAAAGCTGATGGTTTTCCAACTCATTGATACATCCTTGTGATTCACTCTTGAGCGTAACGTTAACACTCAGTTAACAGCATGACGTTGTCGCGGTGATAAATCTGTGAGGAAGGCAAACAAACCGCAGAGTTTACGGTTAATTAATCGACGAGCTGAAACATAAAATTACAACCATTCACCAAATTTAGCATTCCTCTCTGATACTCAATTCCATACATAAATTGCCCTTAAAATCATGATCGCGATCACATCGATTTTAGCGGTTTTTGAGGCGTTTTTAGACTTTACAACGTATAATTTTTAATCAACGAAACCAATGAGAGTTTCGGTTTGAAAGCAGTGAAGCTGGAAGTCTATTAAAAGCTCAACATTGATGTCAGTGGTTTGGACAAAAATAAAACAAAACACAAATACTGACTATATGACAAACACTTAGACACCATCTGAAAACTGGAAAACTATAAACAGAGGTGCATTTATAGTTAGAAGGAACACCAAACATGGAACGCGATACCTTTGGAATATGCCTGAATAAGGCGATGCTGTCAGAGAATATGTATTCAACATTTACACACGTCAGGGCTTATGAAAAAAACGGAGGCGGTACTTCTGATCTCAAAGTCCTGTTATCGTTCCCTCAAATGAGTGGAAAAGATCTATTGAATACGATGCGAGGTTCTCGTCAGCTCGAGTGGAGAGCGGAGTTTCACTGTCCATATACGAAATAAATGTGTAACATCTCCCGCGCCCAGCACAAATATAACTGGGCGCATACTACTGCCCAATTTTCCCTCCTACTTAACACGCAGTTACGAATCCTTTATATTAGAGCTAATACTCTACGACAAAGCAGCCATTATGAAAAAAACAGGAAAGGTTTGGATACTGGGCTTACTTAGCAGCTCGATTTCCCTTGCCTGTCATGCGGCACCGA
This sequence comes from Vibrio sp. YT-18, assembly GCF_033337345.1. Taxonomy (NCBI): domain Bacteria; kingdom Pseudomonadati; phylum Pseudomonadota; class Gammaproteobacteria; order Vibrionales; family Vibrionaceae; genus Vibrio; species Vibrio sp. YT-18. The sequence goes on from NZ_JAWOQO010000013.1 coordinate 111,596, forward strand.
TCACTTTTGATACCGCATGGCAGCTATTGCTAGAAAACAACTATTCTCTTAAAGCTCAACGCTCAAACGTCGAGAACTACCAATACCAAGAGAGTGCCACCAGCAATCTCAACTTACCTCAGGTTACTATTGGCGCGAATTACACGCGTTTAGATACCGATATCACGCTGTCGGGAAAACAGATCCTAGACAGCACAGGAGCACACATTAACGTACCTCCTGCTTTTCAGCCTATTTTTGGTGCCTTAGCTAATACCACTTCGACCATAACCGAGCGCGATATTTTCTCTTCGTCTATTCGTGCCATTTGGCCAATTTTTACTGGTGGTCGAATTTCTGCGGCTCAATCAGCAGCAGAAGGCAAAACGGATGAGGCGAAAAGTCAGCTTCTAATGGAACAACAAGCGCGTTTTGAAGATTTATCGAAGTACTACTTTTCTGTCGTACTGGCAAAGGAAGTACTCGCAACGCGGCAAGCGGTTGAAGCTGGGCTAAAAAAGCATCGAGATTTTGCCATTAAGCTTGAAGAGCAAGGACAAATCGCGCACGTTGAGCGCCTGCAAGCCGAGGCTTCTTTAGATAAAGCATCCGTAGAAACACGTAAAGCTGCCAGCGATTTGAGTATCGCTCAGGCTGCATTAGGTAAATTACTCGCGCAAGATGATGCCGTAGAGCCCGCTGAATCTTTGTTTATCAACGACAGTCTTCCCCCTCTTAGCGCTTTTGTCGATCAAACGTTGCTTACCTATCCGGGGTTAGAGCTTCTGAGCGCTAAACACAAACAAGCCTCTAGCTTAATCAAAGCAGAAAAAGGGAAATACTACCCTGAAGTTTATCTTTACGGCGACTACAGCTTGTATGAAGACGATTCTCTCGCAAGCCAAATGAAGCCAGACTGGTTAGTTGGTGTTGGTGTCAGCATTCCACTGATTGAATCATCAGGGCGAAGCGAAAAAGTCAAAGCCGCTCAAAGCGTCGTCTCGCAGGTCGACTCATTAAAGTCCCAAGCCAAACAAGACTTATCGCTGTTAGTCCAAAAGACATACTTGGAGGCTCAGCAAGCTATTGATGAAGTACAAGGGCTCGCATCTAGCATTGAACTCGCTAACGAAAACCTGCGCTTGCGTGAAAAAGCATTTACTCAGGGTCTGTCGTCTTCTCTGGATGTTGTGGATGCACAACTTTATGTCGCGAGTATAGAAACACAACGTTCAGCGGCGCGTTTCCGCTATTTAATATCTTTAACCAAGCTACTCGCATTGAGCAGTGAAATGAACAGCTTCGAACAATATCAAAATACCGCTTATATCCCTGCTTCAACATCCAAAGAGGTGAAATAAATCATGGCAGCTAAATCACTAAAACCCGTTTTACTCTCACTTTGTGCTTTGGGTGTTGCCTCTTGGGTTGGGTATCAATTTTACCAAGCCTATCAACCGGAACCGATCCGCTTACAGGGATTAATTGAAGCCCAGCAATACAGCATTTCCTCAAAAGTCCCAGGGCGTATTGATGAGGTAATGGTACGTAAAGGCGACGATGTAGAGAAAGGTCAGCTTATTTTTACCCTTCATAGTCCTGAAATTGAAGCGAAGTTAGAACAAGCAAAAGCAGGTGAAAAAGCGGCGGACGCCTTAGCTCAAGAAGCTGAGAAAGGCGCACGTGAGCAACAAATCCAAGCAGCAAAAGATCAGTGGATGAAAGCCAAAGCCGCTGCGAATTTAATGGAAAAAACCTACAATCGTGTGAATAACCTTTATAACGATGGCGTGGTTGCAGAACAAAAGCGCGATGAAGCTTTAACGCAGTGGCAAGCAGCGAAATACACAGAAAGTGCCGCGTTTCAAATGTACGAAATGGCAAAAGAAGGCGCTAGAAGTGAAACCAAAGTGGCTGCGGCGGAAAAAGCGCGCATGGCATCAGGTGCCGTAGCCGAAGTAGAAGCGTACGCGAAAGATACTCAGATCTACAGCTGGTTTGACGGCGAAGTCTCTCAAGTTCTGCTTCAAAGTGGTGAATTAGCACCTCAGGGCTTCCCAGTAGTTACTGTGATAGATACAGAGGATGCCTGGGCGACACTGAATGTGCGTGAAGATTACCTTCAACACTTTAAAAAAGGAGCAACCTTTGATGCCTATTTGCCTGCCTTAAACAAAAATGTTGAGTTCAAAGTAACGCATGTTGCCGTTATGGGTGACTTTGCAACGTGGAGAGCAACCGATGCTTCTCAAGGTTTTGATCTTCGTACCTTTGAAGTAGAAGCTCGTCCAGCTCAACCCGAACCTGAACTGCGTATGGGAATGAGTGTTGTCGTTGAACTTTAATCACAACCACTAGGTTAATGCTATGACGATTAAGATTTCACAGCGGCATATCTTACGACGAGACAAGTGGTTGCTTTCGTGCCTTACTTGGATACCGATTTTGCTCGCGATGATGATTTGGGGAGTGTTCTCTGCGGGCATTGCCCGGGATCTGCCAATCGGTGTGGTTGATCTACAACATTCCCAACTTTCTCGAAAGCTCATTCAATCTTTGGATGCGTCGTCGAGTCTGGCTGTTAACTATCATTACGCCAGTGCAAGCGAAGCAAAAAATGCGATGATTGAAGGCGATATCTACGCTTACGCGGTCATCCCATCTAAGTTCGACCAAGATATTCTCCAGCACCGCCAACCTCAACTTTCTGTCTTTTACAACAGTCAGTACATTTTGGTAGCGAAACTGATCAACTCTGCCGTTGCGCAAGCACAAGGCTATTTCGACGCTCAGGTTGAAGTAATGGGCAACTTGGCTAAGGGTAACACCACAACGTTAGCAGCGGCTGGACAGGCTGTACCCGTGTCGACACAAATAACCGCATTATTTAACCGTAACAATAACTACGCACAATTTTTGGTAACGGCTATCGTGCCAGCCATTTGGCAAATATGTATTGTAGTAAGCACTATTTTGATTCTTGCCGCGCACTTTCGCATTTATGGTGGAAAGAATAGCTTTGCATTTTTGGGCGAAAAGCCATACGCCAGGCTCACTACCCTATTAAGTCAGTACATTCCGGTCTTTATGGCGCAAGGTGCGTTGTTCTTGTACTGGTTTTATTCCGTGCTTGATTGGCCAATGGAAGGCAGTTTTGTGGTTATGCTATTAGCACAATTGGCGACGGTTATCGCCTGTATCATTATGGGAGCGTTGTTCTTCTTCTTGTCGATGGATCCTGCACGTGCGATGAGTTTTGCTGGCGCATTTACGGCTCCAAGCTTCGCGTTCATGGGAATTACATTCCCAGTTTCTGACATGAACACGCTCGCTTATGCATGGCGTTCATTATTGCCGATTACCCATTACATTGAAGTACAAGTGAGTCAAGCAAGCTATGGAGCATCGGCCGCACAATCTTTAAGCTCGCTATGGCCTATGATTGGTTACGTTGTGCCCCTGCTCATTACCGCAGCCTTGATGGGTAAACATCGAACAGCTTCATCAACACGCCAAGCGAAGGAGGCGGTATGACATTGTGGCAACTGATTAAAGCGGAACTTAAGGCCGTTCTAACCAATCCAGTCGTTACGTTGACCGTGTTTGGTGGTGTCGTATTTTACTCGTTTTTATACCCTTTGCCTTATGCACAACAAACGCCTCGTGAACAACCAATCGCGATTGTTAATCTAGATGGTAGTCAGACGAGTTTAAAGCTGGAACGTATGGTTGATGCCACCCCACAAGTCAACGTAGTCACTCGACTTCATACGATTGCCGATGCAAAGCAAGCATTTTTACAACGAGAGAGCACCGGTTTTTTAGTCATACCAGAACACTTTTACAAAGACCTAATGCTAGGTAAAAGCCCGACTCTGGCCTACGCTGCGGACGCCTCGTATTTTCTCGTGTACGGAACCGTGGTAGAAGGATTGGCCCAAGCGGGAGGCACATTAGGGGCCCAAGTGAAAGTCAGTAAAATGGTGATAGATGGTATGCCCATGAGTATGGCTAGCCATAATTACTCTGCTATTAAGCTTAATATGAAACCGACGTTCAACCCAACCATGGGTTACATCGAATACGTAGTGCCGGCAGTATTTGTTCTGATTTTACAACAAACGTTGATCATGGCGGTTGGATTGCAAACGGGAACACAGCGTCATGGTCGTGGCTATTGGTCACAAGTATCAACGGGATCGCTGCTGCTTGTGAGAACGTTAGTATTTGTGGCAATTTATTATTTACTCGGCGCCTATTATTTTGGTTTTAGCTTCGAACGCTTAAACGTAAACCATATCGCCAACGCGGGCGAATTGCTGGCTATGTTGTTCCCGTTCTTTTTAGGTTGTTGCGGACTAGGCTTCTGGCTAGGCTACTTATTACCTCGGCGTGAACTTGTCACCTTAGTCGTCTTAGTGAGCTCTATGCCGCTCATTTTCTTGGCTGGTTTTATTTGGCCGATTGAAGCCATACCTACTCCCTTACTATGGATTGCTGATTTAAGCCCAAGCACTTGGGCGATCAAAGCTTTCTTAGCACTAAACCAAATGGGGGCAACCTGGCAACAAGTCGCTCCACATTGGACAGCACTTTGGGCACTCACTGTGCTTTGGGGTAGCGTTGCGTACTGGATTGCTAAGCGAAGTAACAAGCCAGTTGTAACAGAGAGCTTGGGGTGATAGCTGACATTTTTATTACTATAAAAAAAGCCGGGTAACTAAACCCGGCTGAAAATCTGCGTCCTTGCAGCGGACATATGGTAAAAACACTTTTTGCTCTGGGCTTACCCATTGAGCGAGGTTAGATTAAGCCAAAAAGTATGGACTCCATACTCTCATATAGAGGGTTATATCCTTCCAATAGACATTAGCTCTTCGCTAGAACGATAACGTTTTTCAGACACAAAAAAACAAGACTCACGTTGAGTCTTGTTGTTGAGAGGGATGAGCAGGATACATGTCGCCGCTAAGTCATATCACGGATTATTTTCTCTCGGTATTCTGTAACGACCTTCATGATTGAATTTTTTACATCACCGACTTGCTTAGAGGGTTGGCACCATAGGCCAAAACCAAACTTAAAACCTTCCAATAATTCAGAAGCTTCCACTGGCTCTATATGATTATTAGAAAACTCCGAATGGGCAAACGTTCTGGGGAGAATCGCCCATCCTAAACCTGCTTCAACCATTTTCACTACAAGGGCCAATTGGTCGACCTCTTCATGGTTCGAACTTACGATGACTTTTTCGCCCATTCCCTCTTCAATAAGAGACCGCAATACAAATTGTTTACTATTCCTCAAGGCTGTCAATACTCGATCTGGTGCAACAGAAGCGAGTTCACCACCTTTCTGGACGAAAGGAACAAATTCAAAATGACCTAAAAACGTCGCATCCAGACTATGTATTGCTCGACTATCATGCACATTGACAATACCGAATTGATACTCACCATTCTGTAAACCCTCTTTAATTTCGTTGCGATTACGAACAAGAAAGTTAACTCGCATCATCGGAAAATCTGCCGCTAATTGAATACGAAGCAATACAAGAAAACGGTGTGGTATAGCGCTTGAATAGGCGATACTAACATTCTCTAATCCACCGTAAGAAAGACTCAGTGCGACTTTATCGAAAGTACGAGCCTGTTCGATGGTTTGCTTAGCATAGTGGTACAGATGGTGGCCATCTTCTGTTGGTTCTACCGAACGACCGACTCGCTCAAACAAGTTAACGGCTAGTTGGTCTTCAAGATTGGTGATCACCTGCCCTATAGTGGTTCGGTGCTTATTGAGTTTGACCGCCGCCTTACTAAATGAAAGCTGTTCATAAACGGTCACGAACGCGAGAAGTTGTTCAAAACTAAAATTCATAGGTTGTGCTTACTTTTTAGAGTTATCTAATTAAATTATCACAAGATAGTAGAATTGCTACTCGGTAACGGTAACAAGCTGCGTTTGAATTCCTTCTCGACGACATAAAAAAACCTACTAAAGTCTGTAGGTTTCTTCCATCTTAGTTGTACTCAACAACGCGAGCCAAATAGTTAAATTCACCCGAGTCACCATGATAATCGCGGTAAACATCCACACTAAAATACTTAGGTTGATCGGCTTGAATATGGTCAACGATCTTCTGTTCTAATGACGTTAGCGTTTCACCCGTTTGCGAATACACAAACTGTTTGTTCACTTTTTCCAATTTGCGTTGCTTTGCTTCTTTGTGTGAGACATAGTTGTTGATCTCTTCCCACTTACCCACGTACTCGACTGCCACGTAACTCGAGTTCTCATCAATCATGATGAAGGCTGCACCTTCTTCTTTAATGGCAGACAGTTGCTGCATGTCGCTGTCGACTTTTTGCTGGTCAAGGTGAGCACCACTTTGTGCAAATGCAGTCGCAGAAGCAGTGAGCATCATTAACGTTAGAACGGCTTTTTTCATTGTGTTTTTTTCCTGTATTAAGGGAGTTCAGTCACCCAAAGTTGTCCTTGGGTGGCTTTTTTGAATCCATATTCGTAAATCGTTAGCAAGTAATGTTGGTCGAACATGTCTTTCGTCACTTTGGCGTACCCGAAGTCTTGGTCGATGTAAGTAAACTGCATCTCAATATCGTTGATTTCACTGATGTATTTCATTCGATACAGATCACCACGAGTTTGCGCTAACGTAAGGCTTGAGACGCTTTTCGATACCAAATCCAACCCTTTGTCTTTTAGTGGTCGATACGGTGCTTTCAAAGCACCATTGCGAATCACATCCAACTGAGGTGCTTTTTCTAACCCCAGAGCCTCTGAAATTTGTTGATAGTTGAAGTTAGACGGATTAAAGAACACCTGCGCTGCAAGACCACCATCTACGTGTAACTCTTCAAGTGTTTCCCCATCATGTTCAACATCGATAAATTGTGGAGGGAAAACGCCAGGGATCGATGCACTTGCGGCAAGCACTTTGTAGATCAATTCAGATTTGTCCACTAAGTCACTATTCGCAATCGCGCCGATGTTCCAAATTACTAATTCACCTGAATCAAAATGGGTACTGCCGATAAAGAGGCGTTTACCATTGCGATGTTGCTGTGCCATCGCCTCAATCATTGGCTCAGGGTAAGCGTCCGCAATGAAGTCATAGAGGTTCTCGCCATCGGTAAACGCGTCCTTAAACAATGTGTTTAAAAAGTTCTTTTTACCCAGGACGCTTTTGTCGTTGATGTTGAGCATGACTTCTTTCATCTTTGGCATTGCATCACCACCGATGAAAACAAATGGCGCAATTAACGCACCTGCGCTGATGCCCGTAATGATGGTGTAGTCTTTCAGCTCACCCTTTTCCTGTAAGCCCATCAAAACGCCAGCACCGTACGCGCCGTTTACGCCACCACCCGATAAGGCCAAAATATTGAGCTGTTCACCCTCTACTTTGATCGGTGTGGTTTGATTGTGCGACGAGTAGAGAAAATCCGGAGCTTCATTGGCCCACATTCGAAGTGGCTCATTTGGTGTCGAACTCGCGATCTCGACATCTTTATAGTTGCTTTGAGAAACACGAACATCCAGCGTATGGGGTGAACTACAAGCTACTATCAGCAGCGAAAGTACAACCGTCACACCAGAGGAAATTAAACGATTCATAATCAGTCTCATTTAATGTTCTCTGGCGTATGACCAGAGACTCAGTTTGAAGTTAATTGGGTCAAAATGAAGTCCGTTTCGTTGTTTGGAGTTACTATAGCTAGGCACGGCTAAACCCCATAATCGCGATTGTAGGATGCTATCCATCAAAGCAATTATGCCAAGTTTCTATATGCTAACTTTACGCTTCTCCGTTAATTAGGTACTGCGCTAAGCAATTTTCACGACGTTGAACTCATGCGTCGGTTCGACAAATTCGTATTGGGCATTGATCGTCTGTAGCTCCCATGTGCCATAGCCTTTGGTGATCTCCAATACACCGTAAACGGCGTTATGTGTATGACGAAAGGCTGCGACAGGAGACATCTTCTTCACCAAACAAGAAGTAAAAATCGCAGAAATCAAATCACCGACACCGACTGGCTGCATAGCAAATTCAACACTAGGGCGTTGGGCCAAATAGCTTGCTTTCGGCGTCGCTAAAATCATACTGAAGGCGTCATCTGTTAGTGCATGCAGGTGTTTCACCAATACCATTTTCGGTCCTAACTCTAAGGCTTTTTTACATGCAGTGACTGCATCATAAAGAGAGTTAATTTTCACACCTGTTAACTCGCTCAGTTCAAACTGGTTAGGAACAATCACATCAGCGATGGGCAACAAGCTATGGCTTATCGCTTCTTTGACACCGTCTGCCACAATGCAACCTTTGTCTGGATCACCCATAACTGGGTCACACACATAAAGCGCGCTGTGGTTACGCGATTTGACTAAACTTACCGCTTCGGCCACCGCACGACATTGCTCTGCGCTGCCTTGATAACCGGACAGTATCGCGCCACATTCGCCTAACTTCTCAATGTTATCTAAGCCTCTCATTAGAGAATGAATTTCATCTGCCCCAAACTTCTGTCCAGTCCAACCTTGCTGGTACTGAGTGTGATTTGAAAACTGAACCGTGTGAATTGGCCAGACTTCGAGGCCCATTCTCTGCATCGGAAAGACTGCAGAACTGTTTCCTGCGTGGCCATAAACCACATGAGATTGAATAGAAATAATGCTTTTCATAAGTCACTCTTAATTGAGAAGTTTGTTAGCTTGGCGACTAAATAAACACAATATCGCGCACTGTGCTTATTTGGTCGGAATAGCCTCGACAACGCCGAGGCTTATTCTTAATCAGGCTGGATTCATTAGCCTTTGAATTCAGCAAAGTACTCATCCAACACTTTGCGTGTTGCACGACCGATAAGCTCGTATTCGTGGTGAGTAAGATTTGCTAGCGAAACTCGAACTGATGCATGCACTACATCGAAGCCTTGGCCTGGAAGTAGGATAACGCCGGTTTCATGTGCAAGGCGGAACAGGAAGTCTTTGCCTTTCTCGCTCGCTTTGAACCATTCAACGAATGCTGGTCCGTACAATTTGCCGCCCAGAGTGTCGAGCTCAAGCAGTGTGTAGTAGTCCACACGATCTTTGTTTTCTTCAATTTCTACACCCATGTTTTTGTACAGAGTTTTGTAACGCTCGCGAATGATGCGTTTACATGCTTCTTTGTAGTTTTTCTCTGAGTCCATCAAGCAGTTCAATGAGAACAGCGCCATTTGAACTTGTTGAGGAAGAGACAAACCTGCTGTGTGGTTAAGTGCTACGCTGCGGCTATCTGCAACGATACGGTCAATAAACTTGATCTCACGCGGTTCCGGAGTCAGCGTTTTGTAACGATCGTCCAACTCAAGTTGACGCGCTTCAGGAAGGCTACGCATTGCATCGTCAAACACGTTGTTGTGTTGAATTGCAATCGAGCCTAGACGCCAGCCTGTTGCACCGAAGTACTTAGAGAACGAGTACACACAAAGCGTGTTGTATGGTAGTTTCGCAAACAGTGAGACAAAGTCGTCCGCAAAAGTGCCGTATACATCGTCAGTCACAATGAATAGGTCGCTACGTTCGTTGTTCACGAAGTTTGATAGGTTATCCAGAGTTTCATCCGAGAACTTCACAGACGCTGGGTTTGCTGGGTTAACAACACAAAGCAGTTTGATGTCTGTATCTGCAAGCTTTTCGATTTCAGACATCGGCAGCTGCCATGTTGTCTCATCCAAACGTAGTTCAACGATTTCCAGTTCGTATTCACTCAGTTCTGGAATTTCTAGGTACGGCGTAAAGATTGGAGTGATTAGCGCGACCTTGTCACCTTTCTTCAACAGACCGTTGTTGAACATAGTTTGGAACGTGTACGTCATAGACGCTGTGCCGCCTTCCGTTGCAAACAGATCGAAGTCTGTTGTCATTGGCATCGGGCCGTACATCTCTTCTGCGATGTACTGCTTCACAACCCTTTCGATGTTCGTCAACATACGTGGTGGCACTGGGTAGTTACATGCAAGGTATGCGTTAACCAGTTCATTCAAGAATGCTTGTTTCTCTAGACCCAAACGGTCTTTTGCGTAGCTCAGCGACTTTTCTAAGAACTGCACACCTTGTTCTTTCTTATTGTCGCTTGCAAACGTGTCAAAGCGTTCAACAATGCCCACACCATCTGGAATGCCACCGAAACCACCATCTAGGTATGAATAAGTGCGCTCGGCTTCCAATATTGCGAACTCACCCAAACGAATGAACGCTTTACGCGGTAGTGTCGCAAGAAAATTAGGATTACCACGACCTGCATCTAATAAAGCGCGGTCAGGAACAGTTTGTGCCACTTCAATAAGTTTATCTTTTAATTCAAATGGGCTTAAATCTGCAAATTTTGAAAAATCAATTGTTGTATTTTGCGTAGTCATAATATTTACCTGAATTTATTATTTAGTAAAATTTGGATAATACTTCCCCTACCGCCTATTTAATTAGGCGATAAGAGTGTTCGAATTTATTTAAATTACATGCCTGCGTTTAAAGTAATAATGCCGACAATAATTGGACCCCATAGGGTAAGCAGTACATTGGCGACTGCATAAGTCACGGTGAATGAGAATACTGGTGTTGCATTACCTGTTTTTTCCATTAAAGCCGCAAATGCTGGGTTCGCACTTCGTCCACCTGTCACACAGCCAAGTGCTTCAACTGGATTCTTAATCTTCAATACAAAATATGAGAAGAAGAACGAAATAATCTGAGGGATAATCGTTACACCCATGCCAAGGAACAACAGAGACATACCGTGTTCTTTGATGGTGTCGACCGCTTGAGGCCCAGCCTCAAGGCCAACAATGCCCACAAATGCTGCCAAACCGAAATCTCGAATAAAGTTCACGGCCCCCACAGGAAACTGAGCAACATGCGGATTGCGGCTACGCAACCAACCCACAATCAAACCTGAGATCAAACAACCTGCACCAGAACCGATAGTGACGGGAATACCAGCAATCTTAAAACTGATTAAACCAATTAATAGACCCACCACCATGCCCATACCAAGCACGACTAAGTCAGTCACGTTTGCTGAGCCCATTCGCTGACCAATGTTTTTCTCAACGCGATTGATGTCTTTTGCGGTACCTGTAAGCTGGATGACGTCATTTTTCTTCACCACAAGATCCGGCGTCATTTCAATTGAGTTGCCTTCACGAATATAGTCTGTCACATAAATACCGCGCATAGAGCCTTGGTTCGAAGCCTCCTTAATCTCTTGCAGCGACTTACCAATCAGTTTGCGGTTGTCTGCGATCAGTTGACGGTTTTCTTCAATAACTTCATAGCCTTCTGGAAGTGCAATCTCGTTGTCAGCCAAACCATCTTGCAGCTGATGTACTGCATTACGGCGACCTGTTACAACAATGACATCCCCTTCTTTCAGTGCTGTGAATTTGTCCACGTCTAGCACTTTGCCATCGCGTTGAATCAATTCAATACAAGCAGCCAGAGCGTGTTGGTTTAACTGAGCTAAGGTTTTGCCTGCTAGCCCACCATCTTTGCTCACTTTAAATGCTCGTGTAACCAGCGCTGTGACAGCGTTGAACTCACCCGGCGCTAAATCACGCTTACCATTTGAATTTTTCTCTTCTAGAGCAATCGCTTCTGCTCGGATATCCCACTTCATCAGTGTTGGGAATACCCATGTCACCATCAGAATTGGACCAAGCGAACCAAAGATGTACGTAACCGCGTAGCCTACTGCGACGTTGGTCTGCATTAGGTGCTTCGCTTCTTCTGTCACACCACCAAGACGTGCGATCGCATCACCCGCTGTACCGATGATTGCCGATTGAGTCAAACCACCAGCTGCAAGGCCTGCTGCCGTACCTCTGTCTAGATCAAACATCCAAGCAGCTGCTAGTACACAAAGCAGGCCAGAAACCGTCATCACTACAGCGGAAAGTAGAATGTTGATGGTTCTAAAGTTCAGTGCTTTGAAGAACTGTGCACCACCTTGATACCCTACTGCGTAAATAAAGAGCGCAAAGAAAATGCTTTTTACGCCGGGATCAATATGAACACCAAATTGCCCAATAATTACACCCATTAATAATGTTCCGGCAACACCGCCAAGAACAAATCGACCAATGGTAATTTTACCAACCATATAACAGAGAGAGAGCGTAATAAAGAGAGCAACAAATGGTGCCATGTCAAAAAGGTTAGAAATAATTTCCATGACAATTTTACTCTTACTAATAAATATAAAACTCAAATAATCTAACGAATAATCTTTCACTCATATTTGTTGGATTATTTAATTTAAAAAGCATCTCGTTTGCTTCGAAGCGAATATTAGAAACAAAACCTCACAACTCGTAATCCCATTTGAAGGACGAAACCATCACTTCGCATATTCAAAAGCAAACATTGAAAAATAATTGTCGAAAATTTAACAACTTAGTGGTCTGAAATGAACATAGAATAAATTGGAAAATAAATTTATTTTTATTTTCACTGTCCAAAAAGCTACTTTGCTGCGCTATTCCCTCTATATAGCGCATAGCACCTTTCGTTTGATGGATTAGATCCTGCAAAAGCGATTATCACTGATGCCATCACTTGCCTTATCTTTACATTCATCAAGTTAATAGAGAAAAACACCATGAACTCAATGCCACATGAACTTGTGTGGGGCGAAGTTTACTTCCCTCCCTTGTTGCTGGTTATTGCATTGGCTTACATGCTCACCATTTTGGTTGGAACCGTTGCAACAAAACTGGGACTCCACAAATACGTTGCATTTCCCGCGCTCGCTGAGCTAAGCCTAATTGTGATTTTTACTGGCGTTATTGGTCGATTCATTACCATATTTTGAGGCAAATTCCGTGATAAAACGTTATCTCATCACACTGCTACTACTGTGTTCAGCTGGCACCGTGATTTTCAGCTACTACCAATCATACTCTGACACCCCTTGGACTAGAGATGGCCAAGTTAGCGCGCACATCGTTTCTATAACCCCCCGCGTAACAGGACAAATCATCCGAGTCTACGTCGAAGACAATTCGCAAGTGAAACAAGGCGATTTGCTGTTTGAGATTGACCCAAGCATCTATAAAGCGGCATACCACAAAGCATTGGCGACTCAAAAACAAGCGGTCGCTCTGTTAGCAAAAGCAAAAAACGAAGAGCAGCGAGCACTTAAGTTAGAAAAGCGCACACCTGGCGCTGTACCTGTACTGACATTGAATAACCTAGACAATGCGGTGGAGACAGCCGTTGCCAACGTAGAACTCGCGAAAGCCAATGTTGAAGAAGCCAAGCTAAACCTTGATTACACAAAAGTTTATGCGCCAACGAATGGTTATATCACTAATTTGAACTTACGTGTCGGCTCTCAAGTCGTCGCTAACTCCCCAGTCGTGGCTTTGATTGATGAAGACAGCTTTTGGATCGAAGGATATTTCAAAGAAACGGATTTAGTTGGCGTTGATCCACAAGATAAAGCCTACGTGACCTTAATGATGCACAATGAAGCTGTGTTGGAAGGAAAAATCAAAAGCATCGGCTACGGTATCGCAAAGCAAGATGGCAGCACAGGCAACGATCTCCTGCCAAACGTCAATCCGAACTTCCAGTGGATTCGTTTGGCTCAACGTATTCCAATTAAAGTTAAATTAGATCACTTACCGAAAGATTTTCAACTACGTGTTGGTATGACGGCCTCTATCAAAATCATCAAACAATAATGCGGTGGAATGTATGTTTAATGCCTCAACCAAAGAAGCAATCAAAGCTGCGCTGTCTATCGTTATCGCGATCTGCCTTGCCTTATGGTTTCAATGGGAGAAACCGTATTGGGCAGCGATCGCAGTCGCGGTAATGGCATTAAATGAAAGCTTCGCTCACTCGATAAACAAAGGTCATAATCGCTTATTAGGAACCCTCCTTGGCATCGGTTATGCCTTTTTCCTCATCACGACGTTTTCTCAAGATCGCTTTTTGTTTCTCACCTTCTTCACCTTGTTTTTAGGTGCGTGCATTTTTATGTCGAGCGACGAAAAGTATGGTTATGTGTTCTCTATCGGTTTTGCTGTGTGCTCCATCATCGCATGTATGGGAGGATTTGATAGTCAAGCAACGTTCCACTTCGCTGTTCTTCGCATGCAAGAGACTATTCTTGGTGTGATCACGTTTTCTGTTGTGTACCGATTAGTCTGGCCAGTCAGTACAGAACAAAACTTCATTCAACGTTTTGAGACCAGCAGAGAGGCGATGCTTAACGCTATGAAATCGCCCAATGATATAGATACTGAAGCTCTTGAGACCAACAGCGCCAACATAGAAAAGTTGTTCCAACTGGTCGGTTTACCACTTACTGGCAGCTACCACTTGAAAGAACATCGTCAGCTATGGCGTGCGCGTTTAAATGAGATGGCACAAATCCAAGACCGATTGCTAGAACAAGCAGATAAATCGCAAAGTCGTGAGATCGATTGGCCAACGCTAACGCAGCAACTTCAAAGCTTTGATATTAAAAATCCAAGTACGTCGCTCATTGGTCACGTTGCTTATGTCATGCAAAGAGAGAAAAACACGGTTTGGCATCACGAGCATCGAACGTTTATCCAGCATTTGAATGAAGACGGCAGAAAGGTATTGCAAGGTGTATCCATGTTCGTCACTTCTTTGTTGATCTGGATTTATCTGCCCGTACCCGGAGGTTTCATTTTTCCGATGCTAGCAGGCGTGTTCTCTTCAATCGTTCCTACTATGCCACCAAGCATTATTAAAGATGCATTTTTTGGTGTGATAGGCACTGGCACGGTGATTCTATTGCAATACATTTTCATAATGCCAATGATGACCGAGCTTTGGCAGCTTGGGCTATTCTACTTCATCAACATCATCGTAATTTGGAAGGTGTTTTCCACACCAAAACTGATGGTACACAGAATTCTAGGTATTAACTTATTGGTTGTCTTGACATCAGGAGCGCTCAATTTAACCCCAGCGTATCGAATTGAAACGCCCTTGCTGATGCTGGTAAACATTATGATCATTTTGATGATTGCCAAGTTGTTTACTGATCTGTTTCGTGTTCGCGTTACGGTCTAAGCGTCACCTCCGTTCTTGAAACTAAAGCCCTGCATTGCTTCTGCTATGCGGGGCTGTTTGTTTGTGAGCTAGCCATTATTCCTCCGTAACCCATAAAGCGAGGATAGTATCCATCAAAAGCGATTAACGGTATTTCTCTTCACCTCATAAAATCCTCTCATTGATTCACGAAATGCAATCGAAAACTCTGCATTCACAACGTCAATCACAGCAAACACATCTATCTAACTGAACAAGAAGTTCAGTGACACATTAACTGTCTGAGTCTCGAAGGTTTGAGACTATTCAGAGTGGAAACTGTCATGAGTTTTTTTGAATTACGCGCCGGCAAGACGTCTTCTCTTACTGTGCTCGCGAGCGCACTAATGCTTACTACCCCCACTTTTGGCTTCGCCGCTGAAGAGACGACGACCTACAACGAAGTAATCGAGCAAGGCCGAGCGCTGTTCGACAAATACGGTATCAGTCATGATTTACCAAAACTGGCCATCAGCTCTCTAGTTCAAGGCGAGCATTTGGTCGAGCATGCCCACCGAAGTGTTAAAATCGGTGATAGCGTTCGCGATTCGTCCGTCTACTTGGTTAAGAACACCGATAACAAAGGCAACATTGATCTGCGTATCAAGTACAACCCTGAACAACTCGATGAAAATGAAAAAGTACTTGATGAGATCGAAGCTTTCACACGAACAGAATACCGCCTTCGAAACTACGCGGAGAGTTTTGATCCGTCATCAGTAAGAGCCAAAGAGGATCAGAATGGTAATGTGATCATCAGTTTTAATTACTCAAAATACGGTCTTCCTCAAGATATCGCCTACTTTCGCTTTTTAAGCGTTGATATTGAGTTGGTTAATGGTGAACCGAAACGTATGGTCATTACCAACGATAAACCGTTCACACATCACAACTACCAAGTGGATTCTTACGATCAAGAGATCCTCTTCCAGAAATTAACATCAGGCAAAATTGCGATTGCCAGTAAAAACACCAAGATAGTTGGTTCAAAGAAAAATAAACCCCTCGAAATGATGAGCAGCGTAAAACCGGTAGCGATTTATGAAGATAAGCTTGGCGTGCAAGTACTAGACGAAAAACGCTTGAATGAGGTCTCTGATCCACGCATGCAAGAAGCCAGTGTTAAGCTAGACCGAGTTTTTCCTTTAATGGGTGATATGGTTCGTCGTCAAGGTATCGATTTGCCTCTGCCGTTTGGTGTGTCGCTAGCGTATCGAAATCAAGATATGAATATTCCATTTAATGATTTCACGATTGAAGGCATCGGCCTTAATGAACTGTTTGATCCAGAAGACAGTGTCGGCATCGTCAGTGCTGAGAGCATGACGCTTCGTGGCGATGTAAACATCCTGCCATTTTGGAATGTATTTGGTTACATCGGGAAAGTTAATGTCGATGCCAATGTTAATGCCGCTTACACGGGTGAAGGTGGTCAGTACATAAAAGATAAGCTGAACGATAAACTGCCAGGATTAGGTGATAAGTTTTGCGATGGTTTATCTGCACTTTGTAGTCGCGGACGCCTAGACGTGCCGCTGCATTTGGAATATGACCTTCGTGGTATAGGTACAACCCTTTCGGTTGGCTATAAAGAATTCTTTGCTTCTGTCACTGGTACCTATTCGCAAACTCGCTTAAAGGGCTTAGATGATTGGGGCGATGGTATTGTTACTGTACAGCCGATGTTGGGTTATCAACTTGTCGATTATCGCACGCAGTTCTTTGTCGGAGCAGAATATCAAGGGTTGGACGCTCGAATGGACGGGCATGTAAAAAGCGGTGATATCGAATTCGATTACGACATTGGTGTAGATCTTAATCAATGGGCGTTTTTGACTGGTTTCAATAAGCAAATCGGCAAAAACTACAACCTGACCTTTCTCTATAACAAAGGGGAAACTCGAGAGTCAGTGACCTTAAATCTTGGTTACCGTTTCTAGCTCTCAGAAAGAGCCCGCCCCTATACGATGGTAGGACTGCATCCTACAAAGGCGATTACTGAAACTGTCGCCGATGTCCTACCATTTGAGCCATCAATACAACAAGCCATCCAACCATTCACGGATTAATGCCAAAGCGTCAGGACGTCGCTTGTTAGATGCCGTTTAACATTTTCGGTGTACGCACCAAATGACTTTTTGGACATAACAATGACTTTACTCAATCGCTCAACTTTAGCCATTACCATCACTCTTGCCTTAGCAGCTTGCAGTGATGACTCTGGTAAACCTAGCGTTCCTAACGGCCCGAAGCCACTACAACCCTTACCACCAGAGCAAATCGCTTTGGAAATTGGCGATGCAACCATTCAAGCGACCAAAGAGTCCCTTGTCATCACGCCTCTTGATGCGGATGAAAAACTGGCAGCGGTAGAGGCGTTCAAAGGTATCCAATTTGCGCAAGCAGACCGCTTTCAGCACAGCATTGCGGTCCCACTTGAAGGCGATATTGATGCGACTCAGTTCGGTGATGCGTGCCCGCAGTTAAAAACCACGGCACAAACGCAATCAGAAGATTGTTTGAACCTAAACATTTGGCGACCAGCAGGGACAGAAGCGTACGCAGATTTGCCAGTGTATGTCTTTATTCACGGTGGAGACTTTGAATACGGCTCGGGCTCAGAACCGCTGATTCATGGTGATATGGTGGTTGCACAAGGTGCTGACGATGGTAACCCGTTTATTGCAGTTACTTTTAACTATCGCTTGGGCTTGTTGGGCAGTGTTTGGGTCGATGGTTTGGACAACCCAGAGGGCGGTAACTTTGGCCTAGGCGATCAAAAACACGCGCTTGAATGGGTTCAACAAAACATAGAGGCATTCGGCGGCAATCCGCAAAACGTGACACTCATGGGTCAAGGTGCGGGTGCCATGTCGGTGGGAATTTTACAGCAATCAAAAGGCGATGCGGCAATCGCAGGTGAGCACTTTCAACGTGCCATCATGCAAAGCAACGCTTACGGCTTTGAATATAAAAGTTACGATGTTGCCAAGAGCCAAAGACTAGAGCAAAGCGTTGAAGATCTTGCGTTACTACCACTTGAAGAGATCATGAAGGTACAGAGCGAGATGCTTGATCCGATTCAACGTCTTAAGAACTGGGTACTGACCGCCGCGAATATTCCGGTTATCAGTCCAACACGCGACAACAGCCCATTATCTACGTTGATGCCATTTGCGCCTTACATCGAGCATCGCCCACCAGCGTTTCTAGTGAAAGAAGTACCAGGCTATCACTTTACTGAACAAGCGATTGAGAGTGAATGGATCGTACCGACGGTAATTGGCTCAAACAGTGCAGAAAGCAATACTCTGGGCATGCTGCCGAGCCTGACATTTTTGATCCCAACTATTATTGAAATCTTGAGCCAAGAAGCGCCAGAAATCATTGAAAGTGGTGACGAAAACTTAATCGTCGAATACATGGTGGAGTGGCTAGAATCGGAAACGAACTTAAACCGTTTACGCACCGAATATCGTTCATTACTCAACGATTCAGCTTCAATTGAACTCGATCTTTCTGACTTATTGGAACTGCTACCTAGCACCGCTTATGAGGCGATGACTAAGTTGTTCTTCGGTTTGGGGAACTCCGATTCAACCACGGAGTTACTTGCTCTGGCTGACTTCTTCCCTAACGATGAAAGTGAACTGAATGGCGCGTCCAAAAACATGCAGCAATTCAAGACCGCGTTACATGACTTGCTCTTCACGGGTCCAAACCGTCATAAGGTTTCAACTGAAGAAACAACAGGAGCAACGCCAAGCTTCTACTACTTTGACTACACACCTGGATTCAACGTATGGACTTACAATACCAAAGGTGAAAATGGCGATCTCGACGTTGGTGATTTACTCAAAAGCATCAGTTGTATTGTGGGCGCTTGTAATGCATCAGAATTACCATTTGTGTTTAACAAGACATTAAAGCTTGATGGTTCAAGTGTTCGTCCAGGTAGCAAAGACAAAGCAATGATGAACAAGCTCTCTCGTATGTGGTTTAGCGAACGTTTATTTGAAGACTTCCAATACAACAGTGCGACTGATCGAGTATTGCTGATCGATAACGATGGCGGTATTCAATCCACACAAGACTGGGACAATGCTCATCACTCAGGCATCGATCCAAAACTGCGCCAAGGTCGCCTCAACGGTCTCGAGGAACTTGGGTTAATTCTTAGCCACATGTAACTTCATCCTCAGCCACTAAAAACTCGTTACCGAATACCTAAAAGCCAGTTCGCTGGCTTTTTTCATCCTTATTCCTTGAACATAATTAGGAAGGTTTACTCATGTTTCCTAACGCCCTTCGTGCTCTGCTACTCTTTATCTTCGGCGCGCTGTTGGTTGGCTGTGCCCAGCCCTACCCTCAAGTTGAACCGGATTTTGAAGCCAATTGGCAAACTACTCAGCATCAATCCGAAGTTTACTTAATTCCTACCGCTCCAGAAGCCTTTGCTCGTCGTGTTGAACTGGTAAGAAACGCTCAGCAAAGCATCGATATGACTTACTTTTCTTGGGAGAGTGACACGCTTGGTTTGATGCTACTCAATGAACTCAAACAAGCAGCAGATCGAGGTGTGCAAGTTCGACTCACTCTCGATGACTTATTAGTGTTTAACGAGAAATGGCTTGCTGATCTCAGCGCTCACGACAACATTCAAATCCGTTTATTCAATCCGTTTGATTCACGTAAGTCAGGTTGGATTGGTCGCGCCGTCAACTTCTCTACTCACCAACAACGTTTGGACAATCGTCTGCACGAGAAGTACTTCAACGTCGACCATCAATGGATGATTCTAGGTGGACGTAACATTGGCGACGACTATTTTGGTTACAGCCGTAAAGCCAACTTCTTTGATATGGATGTCTTGTTCAAAGGCAGCATTATTCGAGCATTCGACCAAAACTACCAACAGCTTTGGGACAGCGAGCATGTTACGCCAATAGAAAACATCGTTAACGTTACCCCAAACTATTCCGCGTTTACTAAAGCGCTTAATGAAGGTGAGAAAGACAAAAGCATCATTCTGGCGGAAGTTGAAAAACAGGTTAAACACCTGACCAGTCCCGACTTCATCACTGCGCAAGTCACCCCCGTTTTCGACTCATTAAACAAGTTAGAAAACAACAAACCCTACTTTAGAAAACGTGCAGAACACCAAGTTTGGCAACAAATAACCTCTGCATCCAAAGCAGTGATATCAACGCCTTATGTGGTACCAAGTGATGGTGAATTTGTCTTTATTGATACCTTGATGGAGCAGAAAGCGGACATCACGTTAATGACGAACTCGTCTGCCTCTAATGATTCTGGCTTTATTCCGGCTTATTACGAGGAGCATCGCCAAACCTTGTTGGATAAGGGCGTTCATATACTTGAGTACAAAAACCAAGCGAAAAATGATGACCATTACTTCCATGCGGATACTTATTATCACAACAAGACGGTGATACTCGATGATCGGCTGACTTATATCGGCTCATCAAACTTCGACCCAAGATCGGATTTCCTCAATGTGGAATTTGGTGTGTTGGTCCAAAGCGAAGCCTTTGCAGAACATGTCATGCACTACTTAACTCGACAGCAAGATGAACTGTTTTGGCGAGTATCTCGAGATGGACAAGGCCAAACTCAGTGGCAATCAATGAATGAGATCCATACTAAGAATCCAAACTATGGTGGATGGCATAAGGCACCTAACTGGATATTCAAGAAACTGAATGGTGAGCTCGAACTCTAAACAATCAAGGCTTAAAAAGGCTCTCTATCTGCAAGGATGAGAGCCTTTTTAATGCCCGCTAAAACTGCGTGCCTAGCGAAAAGTGAACGCGGAATTGGTCTCCTTGAGGAGCACCTAAACCATAAGCAAAGTCCACTTTGACGGGCACGTATTTTGAATTCCATATCAAACTCAAGCCTGTACCGCTTTTCCAATCCACCCTATCGTTGAAGGCATCACCAACATCATAAAATGCCCCAAGCCACAATTGGCGGTAGACCTGATATTGATATTCCAGCCCAGCAGTAAACATGTAACGGGCACCCGTTAAATCGCCATTTTCGTCTCTCGGAGAGATAGACTCATAACCATAACCACGAAGATTGCCGTCACCTCCCGCAAAGAAACGTAATGATGATGGGATATCGCTCAAAGTGTCAGCGACATTAATACCGACATTGGAACGAAAGTGAAACTTGTGTTTTTCACTAATATCCCACGACAGCACACTGTTGCCTTCAATGCGCAGCAAACGAGAATCGGAGAAAAAATTGGGGTCCGAGTATTCCAATGAGTAGACGTGACGGTGATTTACTTCTAATTGATCGTTCTTGCGATCAAGCAGTGAAAATGTCACCCCAGGTAATAACAACTGTGATTCGTTATTCTCCGACGCTTGTCGATAACTCTCTTGCAAATAACGAACGTGCATGGTGCTTTGCCAATCACTGTCTAACTGCCAGTGTTTTTCAAACGATAAATCATTAGAAAAACTCGATGTGTCTCGATAGTCGACATGCTTAGATTCAAACTGAATCCCGTAGTAATCCGTTAGAACATTTTGTGTGGGAATTTTGTAACCAAGTAATAGCGATTGTTCCGGTTTGGAAGCGTACGCTTGTGCCTCAAAACTGTGTCCACGTGCGTTGTACCAAGGCTTGGTCCAGTTCAGCGAAGCGCGCAATCCCAAGTCTGTCGAATACCCTCCACCGACCTGCACAATATTACGTGAATTCGGCTCTGCGAGCACTTCTATCGGCACCTTATGACCATCGGATGTCTCCTCGAAATCCGCTTTCACAATCACACTGCGAAACCAATCAGTACTGGAGAGATCGGCCTGATATTGACTCAATTTCACAGTGTCAAAATCGTCGCCCCGCTCAAACGTTCTCATCGCTTCTATTCGTGCTGTTTCGATACCCGACGTAAGAACAGAGAGCTCTCCAAATTGGTAACGAGAACCACTAGAGAAATGCAGATTCACATGGGCTTGATTCAAACTTGGAATGACTTCCAAAGACGATTCGATAAAACGTCCATCTAAATAACCTTTTTGCTGAGCCAATGAAATCAAGTTTCGCTTTAGCGTATCGTACTCAGAATGAAGCAACGGCTGACCTTGTTTAAGTTGAGCTTGATTAATTAGTTCGATGAAATCTTGATCGTTACTGGCCTCTCCCGACACGGCAAGGTTAGATTTTGCCACCAACATCACCTCCCCAGCGTCGACCTCAAGCGTGATGAGATCATTCTCTGATCTCTGAACATTGAGCTCGGAATGATAGTAGCCATAAGGGTTTAACGCATTATTAACCATCTTCGTTAGTCGATTTGAGGTAATGTTTGAAACAGAGAGTTTCGTTAGTGGTGTAAGGTGACTTTCAAGATTTTTCTCTAATATTGGTGTTAGCCCTTTGATTTTAAATTGCGCTCCGAGTGCATGATGTAAAGGCATAGAAGCTAAAACTGATATACCTATTATTTGTTTAATGAGAGGAGACACACCGCTACCTAGTTTAGCAATACACTCGACAAGGTTAATGATGGAATGGCATATCAGTTAATCGCGTTTGTAGGATTGCTCCCTACGAAATCCTCTCGAAAATTCACGTTTCACAAGTAGATACTTTGAACGATAAATTGGCTCAAGCTAGGAGGTAGCAAATCATGCGGTCTGAAATAGGTATACTGTTTGCCAAAAATACAAAACCCAACGCTGAATGGATCTCATCAAGCGTTGGGTTACATTGATAATGTGTTTTTTAATCTAAAAAGCGTCTGTTAGTAAAACTAGATCGAAGAACAGTTTCCTTTTTCTGCCATGTCGACTTTTAGTACTTCTGCTTTACCTTTGCTTTCGTCCACGAGTTCTACGCCCGCACCACCAACAAATACACCCATTTTAATGTATTGATTAACGAAATAATTACGACCCTCTTCCGTTAAGATAGTTAAGTGATTTTCAGAAAACTCAGACTCTGTACTTACTTGATGTTCTTTATTGCCTTCGACCTCATGGTAGAAAAACACACCAGGAGCGGTTTCACCAATACATTCTCCATCGACGTAAACATACTTTTTAAGTGCTGCTCCGACAAAAGCATCTTCTCGGTAAATGTAAATCCCTGCGTTCCCCTTTTGAGGTGCTTCAAATGATTTCATTTGATTTGATACTGTCGAATCAACAGTAGGAACAGAAGCACAACCTGACAAACCCAAAAGGAATGCGGAACACAGAATTACTTTATTTTTCATGTTATTAACCTAGCTACGATAAAATCGCGCCAACCATACTATAAATAAATACGTTCACTTATTGGTATTTTTGAAATTTGTGATTCAACCTATGCAATAGCACTCATTTAACGTATGGATTGAGCAAACATTAGCCATATAATAATCACGAGAATAAAATGCCCTGTATCTAACGATCACTAAATGCCACTTTACTCGCTAGACTGATAAGTAGAATACCTGAAACACCTTCAAGAGTTCTTGAATAACGCTGAGAGTGTGGACGACTAAATACCCAATTACCCACAGAGGCGTACAAAACGTTACATGTCGTCGCAAGTACGCTGAACAGCAAGCCAAGTACTAATAATTGCATTGATGTTGAGCTTGCAGACGTATCAATAAATTGAGGCAGAAACGAGAGAAAGAATAGCGCTACTTTTGGATTCAAGACGCTGACGATAACCCCCTGAACAAACACATTTTTATTATTATCAACATTTTTGTTTTCAACGATTTTACTTTCTCCACGCCACATAGACAGTAATGACTGAACACCTAAATAAACTAGGTAAGCGGCCCCTAACCATTTAACAACGCTAAAAGCCAAAGATGAACTCAGAATTATTGCTGACAAACCTAAACATGCCGCTAGTGTATGAAAAAAGTAACCAACACCAAGCCCCAGAGCCGCTTTCAGCCCAGCAGATAATTTACCTTTCATTGTATTGGAAACAATATAAATTACATCAGGTCCAGGAATCATGTTGATAGCGAGACAAGCGACAACAAATAATAATAGTGAGTTTGAATCCATTCTTTTCTCCAAATTAACGTCTTGCGGGATAACATTTCATCGAACTACAAGTAATGCAACGTCCAGGTTTCAATTGGTTATATTTAGTATTAACAACACGTTACTAATACTACAGCACTGCGCGAAGAGCACAATCATGAACAGTGATACGAATTAAATTATGGGCCTTTGTTAGCCCTTTGAATGATAATATTTAGCATCGTTTGGTTGTAAGCTTTTTCTAGCCAGCAGCTCTTATGGAAGTTAACAAATCGGCTACTTAGTATACTTAATAGACCGTCAAATCATATAGATTATCTATTCTTATTTCTTCAAGCCTTTTGTGCTTCATTTTCCTGCCTCACTAAGCAGCAACTTAATGCTTGCCACACCAAAAAATAACGCGAACACGCCTTCAAAAACTGCTTTGGATCTGAGATAGGTTTGCCTGACCTTTTTATACGCGAAAAGAAAAGCATAGCCAAAGAAAACTAAAGCACTAACCAGCCCCACAACAAAAATGACCGACAACAATTCCAACGGACTGGCCGTAGGAGGAACTCCTATCGAATAAAGCGCACCGAAAAACAGAATAGCTTTTGGGTTAGTTAAGTGAATTAACACTCCGGTTAAGTAGTTACCCTTCTCTGTCGTTACGTATGTTTTGGGTAACTTTAGCTGCTCGATGTTGCAGGCAGAATGTACGGACTTTAAAGCCAAAAATAAAAGATAAAATGCCCCACAATATCTAAGAATTTCAAAAAGCCAAACATTGCTATAGAGTATGGTTGCGAGACCAAAAGCAGCTGAGGTTGACCAAAATAAAGACCCCGTTAAAACACCTGCAGCCAAATACCCTCCAAAGCGTCGACCGTGGTTCATTGACTTGCCTGCTATCGCAAGAGTTGCTGGTCCGGGGCTAGCGATGGCAGCGATAGCTGATACGACAATCAGTGAATAATTTATCTCTTCCATTTTTACTCTAAGCCTCCAAATGGAGTTTTATCAACACTTATCGCAGAATAGTCTATTGAACGTACATCAGAAGCGTAATACTGATTAAAACACCAAGTATCACGAATCGAGTTGAGATTATTTGGTATTTTACTGCTCCAAAATAACATCAAATCCGCCATAAATGAGACGCTTTCCATCAAAGGGCATTGGGTTATTGTCTGGACTCATTCGAGGATCACCCATGATCCGCTGCCACCCTGAGTCCCGAACTTCTTTTGAAGGCCAGACTACCCACGAAAACACAACGGTTTCGTTGCTTTCAGCGTTAACTGCCATGGGAAATGATGTGATCTCACCATCTGGTACTTCACTCCCCCACGTCTCAACAACCTTTAAGGCCCCAAACTCCCTGAACATTTCTGCTGCTATTTTTGCGTGTGCGATATACTTTTCTTTATTCGCTGTCGGTACTGCAGCGACAAACCCATCAATGTATGACATAAGTAAACTCCTTTCATTGGAGTTATAACCATAGCTCAATAAAAAGAATGCACATGATGCCAAACCATAGAAACAGGTACGTAATACAGCTTGAGAGCTACATTCCTAGCTTGGACTTTATATGCATATTTGAAAGGTATGTGTTTGGATCAAGCTTGGTTAGCATATTTATAATCTCCAAAACACTCGAATACTCAATACGTTCCTCTTCAGCATGCCCGATCCCACCTATTGTAAAGTGAGTAAAGCGGTAATCACGATAAACGTTTTGCAGCTGGCTAGAAATATCTTTGAGTAATCTTTTACTGAGGGCGAATGCAGGATATTCACTACTTTCTGAAAGCTCTGCTGTAGAGCCAATAGATACAATATTGCATTTATTGTTAAGTGAACCTAAAGCGTTAAGCTCATTGACTAAATTAAGATACCCAATCGGGCCAACATTCATAAACTCAATCAGTTCGCTTGTTGTCAATTCTGAAGACTCTCCCCACATCGACGCCAAATAAACGATGATGTCAAACTCTACACCTTTGAAGCACGTATAATCTGGTTTTTTACCGGGATCAACGTCAATACAAACAGAGGCGACTCCCCCCTCAACTAGCTTTGATCTAGAAATCGCATAAATTTCTGTACCCTGTAAGTTCGTAGCCAAGAACCTTCCTAGCCCTTTACTACCTCCAACGATTAAGATCTGCATAACCCTATTCCTTGGTTAAGGTTGTCTTTCATATTATCCGCCAAACTGTGCATTAGGCATCACTTTAACGTTTCTGTTGTTTGCTTCTAGCCCTACTTAGTTCTATCTTCAATTTCATCGAATGGTTCAACTGAAATACGCTCTGCAATTTCACTCATCTTCTTCATTTTTTCTGGGTTACTAGTTCCCCAAAACCGCTCCCAGTCTTCACGTGTTCGCCACTTGGCAATAGTTAAAACCTTTTCCGGTACATCGTAAGCACGAAGCATAAAACTACCAAGCGCCCCATCTACTGACTGATGAATTGAATCTGTCGTCGAACGCCATATATTTTGAAACTCATCCATTTTTTCACTTGGCACACGCCATTCATACACAACTCTAAACATAACACTTCCATTAAAATTTCTAGATTTAATACGGCAAAGTATTAAGAACACTAAGCCAGGTGAATAGCTGAATAAAGCAACATAGTAGAGCGTAGAGCAACTTGAAAAGCAAAGTGTAAACGCTCTAAATCACTCCGATTCTATTAGTCATGCACACATTCAAAGATTTCGTATTGACGTTTAACATTGGCAGTTACTTTTCCCCAATGCGAGGCTTGAACTCTTTCCTGATGTTGCTTAAAAGAGGCTTTGTCGACGAACTCTTCATAGACATCAAAACGAAAAGGATTAGTCGAGCTTTGAGTCACAAGAAAAGTAAGGCAGCCCGGCTCTTCTAACGTGAGCCTTTTGTGAGTTATTAACGCATGTTTTACTAATTCTAAATCCTTTTCCGGAACTAAAATAAAGCCTTTCAATGTTACTTTCGACATATCATCCTCTCGCCCCTGTTAAGAAGTAGCCAACACGCCCTCAATCTCAACCATCATATCGCAAATGTGAATCTCACCATGAATTAAAATGCCACGTGTTAGGAATCTATTTCTAATGCCCTATCGACTTACGAGCATAAGGTTATCTCTACCCTTTCTTTGCCTTTACCGATGTTCTTGCGTTTTAATTGAATTTGGCCGACTTCTGATGTGCGCTTTAAATGAGTGCCACCGCAAGGTACTTGCGCAAACCCATCCACTCTCCAATACCTTCTTTCACTCTCTTGATCGGAAAAGTCACTAATAATAACTGAATCAGAGTTAATCAAATCTTGCACATCAGTTTCAATTTCTTTCAATAACGGACCAATATTTTCAGACCACTCGAAATCTATGCGACTCTTATTTTCAGAAATATGCGCGCCTATCTTAACAATGCCTTCCCGACGCTGATAAAACATCTCGAGCACCACTTCAGCCGCAAAGTGTAGCTTCATTAAGGCGTATCTACGCTTCCAATCAATACTCGTAGTTACAATGTCACCAAGAGTAAAATTTGGAGAGGATTCCAATGTGTAAATAAGTCGAACACCTAACTTTTGAGCAATCAAAACCGGAATACCATTAATCGTTCCTTTATCACTCTCTTGGCCTCCAGACTCTGCAAAGAAGATAGTCTGGTCCAATTCAACCTTATTTCCGTCTACATTGGTCACTCTTGAGTTAAGTTCTGTTTGGTAGGGATTAACCCAAAATAATTTCTCGCTCATGCTGCTATCCTTGCAGTAAGTCCTATCCTTGATAGTACATTCAGTGACCACCAAGTCAATTCAAGAAACCTCGCCGTCAAGTGTAAGGCTGTGTATTGAATGCGAGCAGGCTAGATCTATTGGATGCTTTTAAGGCCGGGTACTAAACGCTGTCTAGGGGTTTAGCTAACAACCCGTAAATTGCGGAATCTGAGACTACTCCATTCACTTCCCAACGCTGCCTTAGGAAACCTTCCTTTATAAAACCTAACCGTTCCAAGACTTTACCTGAAGAAGTATTGTCTGGATCTATCTCAGCCTCGATTCGACGTAGATTCAGTGTTTTGAATGCGTGTTCGATTAATGCAGTTCCCGCCTCTAATACAATGCCTTTACCCCAGAAATGACGACTAACGCCAAAGCCAATTTCTGCGCGCCTAGACTCTTTCACGTGATTAAACAGCATTATCTTACCCAGAAGTTGGCCATTGCTCTTTAGGAAGATGCCTAGTGTCACTTCTGTATTGCTATTCATGGCCTGTGTACTCTTGGCTATAAATGTCCGCGCTTCTTCAATTGAAACCCAAGGGCCAGAGTTCCAATATTTCATGACCTCATGGTCTGAGAAGATGTCAAACAATTCGCTTGCATCATCTTCAACTAGCTCTCTTAGAATTAATCGTTCCGTTTCAATCTTTGTTACTAACATTTTGGAGCCAGCCTTTTGGTTTGTTATTGGTGACGAAAATACAATAAAAGTGTGAGACACGTAATACAAATGATTTCGTATGAGACTTTTAAACAAGCTCAACGCACGGTAAAAGCGCCACGTGTCACGATTCTATATTGAAGCAAATTTTAGACATTCAAGTGCGTCAACAAGTAACCGCTGAACGCATCAAAGCTTGGAGTGAGTTGATCATAAGTCCTAAACTCAGGCTTAAAATAGTCCATATACTTTATTATCGCTTAGTGACGATTTCCTTCAGTACTCTGGCTGGGTTGCCACCAACAACGACATTGTCTCCAAAACTCTTTGTAACGACTGCGCCAGAGGCTACCACCACGTTGTTCCCAAGTGTTACGCCAGGGTTGATTACGGCATGGCCACCTATCCAACAATTGTCACCAATGTTTATGGGCTTTGCTAGCTCTAAACCACTGTTCCTCTCGATAGGATCTAAGGGATGAGTCGCAGTATAAATTCCAACTTGAGGCCCGAGTAAACAGTTATCACCAAACTTAACTTCCGCAACATCCAAAATCACACAACCAAAATTAGCGTAAAAATTATCTCCAACGTGAATGTTGGATCCGTAGTCGCAATTGAAAGAAGATTCAACATGAATATCGTCACCTGTTGTGCCGAACAAGCGCTTAGTTATTTGAACTCGCTTTTGTTTATGCTCAACAGACGTGGCATTCAATTTTTCAGTTAGTAACCTAGCGCTCAACCTTAACTTTAATAACTCTTCATCACTTGGGTCATAAAGCTCACCTGCTAACATTTTCTCTTTTTCTGACATAAAACTTGGACTCCAATACCAATTTTCTTACAACGCTACATTAAGTATGTGAGTAACGCTACCTCCTAAGCGAGGCTGTTCCACCACGAAAACAAAGCCCGACTTGAACCCTAGTCCTCAGCGCTATCAATTTAGTGCACTACCACCACCGTTCTCACTAACTTATCACCGAGACGTTGCCTCTTTTTACCAAGAATGAAAATTGAGTCAATAAAACCGAAGAATGGAGTAATAACATTTCGAAAGAGCGACTGAAAAATATTGCACTTTTTACCCGTTCTTGCACTTATAACTGCAATGCCCAAAAGTTTTTTACCCACACTTTGACCATTTGGTAAACAATCAGAAAAAAGGTAATACGATACAGTCGCAGTTACTGCTGTAGCGCGCACAAGCTCTTTTTCAATACCGATTTCTAAGCCGACCCATAAAACGAGAGTAAAAATGCTAAAACTGACAAAAAGATCAATCATTTGTCCAACACACCTAACTCCCGGACTAGCCAAAACGTAATGTTCTAGAGTAAATTTTCCTGCATTTTTCATTTTAAAATTTGGACTAACAATTGTTTATTTGTGAACTAACGCTATTGAGACAGTAACATCCCCACTAAACCTAATCCATACTTCCGCAGAGTACGGTCGAACCTGATTTTTCTATCTTTTCAATATATTACCACGCTCGTTCTAAAGGCTAGATTGGTAATATTTCAACATCTCTTCTTGATTAAGCGCTTTACTTTCTAACTTTTGTTGATCTTTAAAGACTTGAGCTAATGAAGGGAGAATTGAGCGATTTACTTTATAGTCATCAGACCAAAGTTTCCCTCTCATCACCGCTTTCGCACAATGAAAGTACATACTCTCTATGACTATTTTGATAACAACCTTAGG
The DNA here is from genome assembly GCF_033337345.1 of Vibrio sp. YT-18. NCBI lineage: Bacteria > Pseudomonadati > Pseudomonadota > Gammaproteobacteria > Vibrionales > Vibrionaceae > Vibrio > Vibrio sp. YT-18. The sequence continues at coordinate 141,894 of NZ_JAWOQO010000013.1, forward strand.
ATCTTTACTTCCATCGGGGCAAGCAGATATCAAGTTGGCGTCGGTGTGAATACTTGCGATTCCTTTAATACGGAGCACTTCATCAATACCATTTACCATCAATAACAACCCTACCTTGGGGTTACTAATGATATTTTTTAGACTATCGATACGATTGTTCCCCGAGCTATCAGGGAGCAACAATGTTGATTCATCTAAAACTTTTACGAAGCCAGGCTCCCCTCCTTTAGGAGAAAGATCGATATACCCTTGTGAATCAGCGGTACTTAGAACTGCAAAATGGCAGTTATTAATTAATGTAATCGCATGAACATCCAGCACAGGCAGAGCTTTATTTTTAGCTCTCGCACTTGGCTCTGCGTAAATTTCTTTTAACTGCTCTATTGTTTTAATTTCACTCATTCAATGTTATTCCTTCACTATCGTATAATGCTTTGCTTGTAAGCAAGCAGTAACTCTGACTTCTTGTATAGGCACTAGACCTAACTCATCGTAAAAATACTACGAGTACAAGTTGTCTCTTTAATGCCTTGTTATCTGAAGATTTAAAGTTTTTCACTAAACTCCCCACACTGCTTACACTTATAACCATGCTTGTAAAAAAACAGTGGAAAACCCAGTAAAATAAAAACTAAGAAAGCTGGGCGTTTACCTTTTGTAAATGCAAATAGATCTTTACTACCACATTTAGGGCAAACGTCTTTTTCTTCATCAACGTCAACTTCATTTCCCAATGATTCTGAGAAATCGCTACTAAGTATTTGTTTCGCATCTTCTGCATCACTTTCGGCCACCATCAGACGGACGCCGCCTATTGCATTTGAATAAAGCCACTGAGTATTTACCGTGTGCTCGTCAGCGATGTAACTTTCTATTCCGACACTATCTAGGCTTGCTCTCGCAATATGAGCTTCATGAGGAAAAGAAAACCTTGCTACTACAATCACATATTGCTCCTTGTGGGAAAGCGCTCCCGTAAGGTATAAGAAACGCTAATTGGAAATGCTATGTATGGTACGCTAGCCTGAGTAGTTTGTTGTACCTAATCACCCAACCACAGCTATTGAAGCTACATCGACATCAAAATCATATGAAAAAATAACGGCAAACAAACAGCCACATGAGCCATGTCGGTGCTTGATACATTTTTCAACTTTATCACGAGCACGACCATAACCCACACTGTAGCGGACGCTAAGCCTAGATAATTATCTAAGTCATTGTAATAATCATACTTATCAAGGAAAGATAGAAAGTTACTCTCTTTAGTTTCCACCGCCTTTCTAAGCACCTCATTTGCAATTGAGCAATAGTATTTCGAGAAACTCAGGAAAGTGAACTGAACGAGTGTTGCTACTATTAAAAATATCTTCATATTTACATCACCGCATAATGCCCCGCTAAGAGATGAGTAATTCAATACAGAAACCACTAAAAATCATCTTAATCACTCAACGTATTGCGCCGTAAAAATACCACACGTTGCGAATCAACTTTGAGCAGTTTGTTATAACTCTGATTTCGCATTAATGTATAGCTTATGAACATCGTCTGAATTAGAAAAGTCTATACAGTAGGCCAATTTGATCACGTTACCATTTTTTGATTTGTAAATAACCATATCATATTTTTCCAATAGCTCGCTAACCCCAAAGAATGACTCCAAAGGAAGCTCGGAAAACTCTCTGTAGCCTTGCATCGCCGTTATCGCATCTTTCGCAACAGCTGATCCTTTGTAATTAGTCGCAATTCAAGATGAGAGAGCGAAGTTTTTAAACAGTTGCTCATCACTTTGAATACTTAGTGGATTCGCGGCCATTCCTACACTACAAAGAGCAATACTTATGCTGGTTACTAGTACTCTACATTCCATAAATTAAGCCTTTTGCTTCCTAAGAGTTGCAGCACATTATTAAAGAGTGAGTATCACAATACAAAACTGCCCCACATCACTTAAATCAACTCATAGTGAAAATGCCATGTGTAACCACTCTTGTTGTGAACCAATTATTAGCCCAATACAGACTAATATATATACCCTAACCAATCTATATGACCAACAGCCCAAGTTTTACCGCTGATAGGTTTAACATATAAATCATCTAGTTGTTCTACAGCAACACCGTAATTTTTATGTTCGTGAACTCGCAACCAAGAACTTAGAGAGTTAAGGCGCTGATAACCATTAGCCACATAAAAACGCTCCAAATCGGAGACTAAAATGATGAAGTCGACATCTTTAGTTGAGGCATAATCGCTGAGTTGAGACAACATTGTTGTTCCAATACCTTGCCTTTGAGCTGTGCTCTCGACACAAAAGTCACTCACACCTAATACTTTATAAATTTCATCACCAACGCGAACAACTCTGTAGTCTAATCCCATGTAACCAACTAACTGATCGCCTTCGTAATTCAGAACTCTCATATGCGGGAGTTGCTTATAGTAAGAGCGAGTAACTTGATGTTCAGGAAACGACTTGTTTCTAAGAGCTTCAATTGCATTATGCTGCGCTTTAGATAACTCGATTTCTGGGTAAATATCCATATTTGACCTTTGAGTATTAATGACCTTTTGGAGTTGAGCAACGCAATACAAAAGCCGCCGCATACCGATTTAATCACTGAGCTCAACGCCCAGTTAATGCCACGAGTTGAGAATCAATATTAGACAGTTTGTTAGTTTACATTTCGCACGAATCACGCGATTTAATTAAATTGAACATTTCATGCGATACATTATGATCTAACTGTGCACTCAATTGGGAACTGGCCATGCATACATTAACAGCCAATGATGCCAAACAAAATTTCGGCGAACTACTTCTAAGCGCACAACGCGAGCCAGTAAAAATCAGCAAAAACAGTAAAGATACTCTGCTATCAGGGTTTCAGATGCTAGCTGATAATCCAGATTTAGGAAGAAGTTGTGACGAGATGTACCCAAATGGCTTTTATTTCCCGATAGGAAAACACACAGCTTATTTCACCAAAGAAGATAACTTTATCTTAGTTGTTGCTGTATTAGGTTAATCACAGCTACCCCAGAATCATCTGAAATAACACGATTTTCACCTTAGAAGCATAATTAGGGTGAGAGTTTATCCATGTAAACTAACGCCCTGTTAAGGTGTGAGCAACGCAATACCGGAGTTGTCGCATACCACCTTAAACACTAAAACCAACGCATATTAAAAATGCCACGCGTTGCGAATCACTCTTAAACAGTTTGTTATGTGAAAATTAATTTGGGCAGAGAAAAGAACCTACTAAAGGCTCTTCCACAACCTCACACTCTAACGTTCCATTTACTGAGAGTTTTAGAGGGTTCAAAGGTGTGCAACATTCATCTTCAGGCGCTATGGAGTTTTCGACTTGGTACTTAAAAATGTTGTCGTTATCTTGCCTATAAGTAAACTCACACCCCGAAAACTCACCATTAGTATCGCCAAGAACCATACCATAGCGTGTAACTATCTGAAATCTGTCTTCAAACTCGGTAAAAGTTTGAGAGACAATTTCAACATTCCCCTCATAGCATTCGAACATAGTCTCTGTAAATTCATGTTCGCTCAAAGCACTGCTAATATTTACTGGTCGAAAATAAATATAGGGGCGGCAAAGGACACAATTATTGTAGCGAAAGACAACGCTAAGCTCGTCTTCCCCTATGTATTCGTAATCATTTTTATTCAAAGTTATATGCTGCGTGAAGTACGCTAATTTGAGCATTATATCTTTCACTATCTAATACCTTTACTTAGAGCTAACAACGGCTTCAGGAGAATTTTCACATAACGCCCTGTTAAGGTGTGAGCAACGCAATCCCGATGCCGCTGCATACCACCTTAAACACTAAAACCAACGCATAGTAAAAATGCCACGCGTTGCGAATCACTCTTAAACAGTTTGTTATGCCGATCCTACCAACTACCACATAACTGACTCTCGCAAGGAGTACCATCATTGTCGCCATCTATTTTGACATTTGGACAATTTGATAAATAAAACTTTGCTTCATCACAAGACGCCATTTCGCTACAGTAAGTCTTGCCTTGACAACTGAACCCCATATTTTCATATGCAGGGTTTAACTTAGGCTCTATATAAAACAGATAGAAGGCTGCGCCTATTAGACCGACGATAACTGCTGATAATACAACTGAAAAAGAATTGCTTTTCTGTGGTTTGACACCGACTAACTGAGCACTTTCCGCACTTAACTTAGGCTGAGTACTTGCCAGTTGAAACTCTACTTGGTCCCCTATTCGGGGGCGTCGGTATCCTTTTTTGAACTTGGATACATGAACAAAAATGTCACCATCCAGTTCATTGGAATTTATGAACCCAAAACCGCGCTCATCAACCCAGCGAACAATTTCCCCTTTCATGTCCTCTCCCGTTTTTCATATAGCGGCATAACGCCCTGCTAAGGGGTGAACAACGCAATACCAAAGCCGCTGCATACCACCTTAATCACTGAAATCAACGCAT
>NZ_JAWOQO010000139.1:0-1274 GCF_033337345.1 Vibrio sp. YT-18
CTCAACACAACTCTAGTGGCCATCGCGCTGTTCTGTGTTTCTATCGCTGCCGTAGTTGCTATCTTCGCCGTGTTTGTGAATCGTAGCATCATGCGACCAATCGAACAGTTTGATGCTTCGATCCAATCCTTCGCGCAAGGCGATGCCGACCTTACAGCACGCATGCACGAATCCAACGTACCTGAGTTCAAACAGTTAGCGCACAACTTCAATATCTTTGTTGAAAGCCTGCAGGGCATCATTAAGAGCGTGACTCAAGTTGGTGAAGAAGTCGTCGCAGAAACCAACAACATGTCGCAACGCGCCTCTCAAGTCGACGAACTCGCTGGCGGTCAACGTGAAGAAACCGAGCAAGTTGCCGCAGCGATGACGGAAATGACAGCCACCGCGCATGAGATTTCGAACAACGCTAACCAAGCAGCAGAATCAGCACGACACGCCGATGAAAACGCGCAACAAGCGAAACACATCGTCGATTCCGCTGCGAATTCTGTCGAAGAGCTGGCAAGCGAAGTTTCAGAGGCGAGCACTGTGATAGCCCGTTTAGAGAGCGACGTTCAAAACATCTCATCATCTTTAGAAGTGATTCAAGATATTGCCGAGCAAACTAATTTGCTTGCGCTAAATGCCGCGATTGAAGCTGCGCGAGCTGGCGATCAAGGACGTGGATTCGCGGTAGTAGCAGATGAAGTCCGCAAGCTGGCAAGCCGCACTCAAGACAGTACGGGCGATATCCATAAAATGATTGAGCAACTAAAATCTGGCTCAGATGCCGCTGTACGTGCGATGGAATCAAGCCAAGCGCGCGGTGAAGCAACGGTAGAAGAGGCGCGCGCTGCCTCGGTTGCGTTGCAAGACATTCAAGCAGCGATTGCCAACATTATGGACATGAACACGCTGATCGCCACTGCAACCGAAGAACAGAGCCAAGTGGGACAAGAAATCTCTCAACGTGTTGAGGTCATTTCGCAGCAAAGTAGTCAATCGGCAAGCCTTGCCAACCAAAACCGCTCGGGAAGCCAAAACCTCAATCACAAAGCCAACGAGCTCTACGACTTGGTTGGTCGTTTCACGGTTTAATCCAACAGAACATCCGACAAATAAAAACAGCGACGCCATGACGTCGCTGTTTTTGTTACGGCCTAGAAACGACTTCGCTATAATGCCGCCAACTTAGCACCCACAAGGGCAAATCGACATGATTATTATGACCACCAATTTCGGCGACAACGAAATTGAACTGACCTTGGAACGAGCGCCAGTGCGCTCAAAAA
>NZ_JAWOQO010000140.1:0-1272 GCF_033337345.1 Vibrio sp. YT-18
ATTTTTACGCTTTTCGACTTGTCAGTGACAATCTCTTTTTGGTTCTATGATTAACTAAGGGAATGCAGCAACGACGAGTATGGATCCGCAATTATTTACAAGACGCTCACTATTGATCTTCATCACGTTTGAGCGCAAAAAATAAAAAATGAACCGTTGTTTTGATTTTTGTCTCAGTTAGTTTTGTTTTTTGAAAATATAATTTATCTAAATTAAAACAGCGTTTCGAGGTTTCTATTATGGAATACGATTACTTAGTAATAGCAGGCTACTTTGCCCTGATGGTGGCAATCAGCTTGCTGTTCAAAAAAATGGCAAGCAATAGTACCAGCGACTATTTCCGCGGGGGCGGTAAGGTGCTTTGGTGGATGGTTGGTGCCACAGCATTTATGACTCAGTTCTCTGCATGGACGTTTACCGGTGCAGCGGGTAAAGCGTTTAACGATGGCTTCGCGGTATTGGCCGTGTTTGTTGGCAACATGGTGGCGTACGTTTTCGCTTACTTCTACTTTGCTCGCCGCTTCCGCCAAATGCGAGTCGATACACCAACTGAAGGGGTAAAACGCCGCTTTGGTAACACTAACGAGCAGTTTTTCACTTGGGTAATCATTCCATTAAGTGTGATTAACGCGGGTGTTTGGCTAAACGGTTTGGGTGTGTTTGCTTCTGCGGTATTTAATGCCGACATCGTGACTACCATTTGGGTGACTGGCCTTGCGGTATTGGCTATCTCATTGCTGAGTGGTGCGTGGGGCGTAGTGGCGTCGGACTTTATTCAAACGCTGGTTGTTGCGGTTATCTCCATTGCTTGTGCGGCAGTTGCATTGTACGTCGTTGGTGGCCCTGGCGAGATCGTTGAGAACTTCCCTGGTGGCTTCATCATGGGCCCAGATATGAACTACCCACTACTGTTAGTTTGTACGTTCATCTTCTTCGTAGTGAAACAGCTGCAAAGTATCAACAACATGCAGGAGTCTTACCGTTTCCTTAACGCGAAAGATTCGAAAAACGCAAGCAAAGCTGCGCTGATGGCGCTTGTGATGATGCTATTTGGCGCGGTAATTTGGTTCATCCCACCTTGGGCTTCAGCAATCTTGTACCCAGATGCAGCAACGCAATACTCATCATTGGGTGCGAAAGCAAGCGATGCGGTTTACCTTGTCTTCGCTCGTGAAACAATGCCTCTAGGCACCGTTGGTCTGTTAATGGCAGGTCTGTTTGCGGCGACCATGTCTTCGATGGACTCTGCACTAAACCGTAACTCAGGTATTT
>NZ_JAWOQO010000141.1:0-1269 GCF_033337345.1 Vibrio sp. YT-18
AGGTGGGGACGACGTCAAGTCATCATGGCCCTTACGAGTAGGGCTACACACGTGCTACAATGGCGCATACAGAGGGCGGCCAACTTGCGAAAGTGAGCGAATCCCAAAAAGTGCGTCGTAGTCCGGATTGGAGTCTGCAACTCGACTCCATGAAGTCGGAATCGCTAGTAATCGTGGATCAGAATGCCACGGTGAATACGTTCCCGGGCCTTGTACACACCGCCCGTCACACCATGGGAGTGGGCTGCAAAAGAAGTAGGTAGTTTAACCTTCGGGGGGACGCTTACCACTTTGTGGTTCATGACTGGGGTGAAGTCGTAACAAGGTAGCGCTAGGGGAACCTGGCGCTGGATCACCTCCTTAAACGATGATTATTGCGATGAGTGTTCACACAGATTGATACGGTTTATGAAGTAAAGAGACGATACTGGGTCTGTAGCTCAGGTGGTTAGAGCGTTCGCCTGATAAGCGAGAGGTCGGTGGTTCGAGTCCACTCAGACCCACCAATTTCTTTCCCAAGGAATTGGCGACAGTATCGAGACCTTGATGGGGCTATAGCTCAGCTGGGAGAGCGCCTGCCTTGCACGCAGGAGGTCTGCGGTTCGATCCCGCATAGCTCCACCATCTTTAAGTGTTCTTGAAAAAGAATCTTTAAAAATGGTTTTCATAAGAAAATCTAGCTCTTTAACAATTTGGAAAGCTGACAAAACAACAATTTATTGTTGTTTGTAAAGTTCTCAAAGTATTCTTTTATGAATACAACTAATAACACATTCAAGTGTTCTTGGAATTTGAGTCCGGCAAAATCGAATGTCTCTCGCTCATTCAAATAATGAGAGACAACTTTGGTGATTTGATTATCAACTCGAAACTCCTTCGGGTTGTATGGTTAAGTGACTAAGCGTACACGGTGGATGCCTTGGCAGTCAGAGGCGATGAAGGACGTATTAACTTGCGATAAGCCCAGATTAGGTAGTAAAAACCATTTGAGTCTGGGATTTCCGAATGGGGAAACCCAATACCATAAGGTATTACTGTTGAGTGAATACATAGCTCAACAGGGCGAACCGGGGGAACTGAAACATCTAAGTACCCCGAGGAAAAGAAATCAACCGAGATTCCGAAAGTAGCGGCGAGCGAAATTGGACTAGCCCTTAAGCTTTACACGCGTTAGACGAACAGCCTGGAAAGGCCGACGATACAGGGTGATAGTCCCGTAGTTGACGACGTGTGTTCAGTGAAATCGAGTAGGGCGGGACACGTGATATC
>NZ_JAWOQO010000142.1:0-1264 GCF_033337345.1 Vibrio sp. YT-18
ATAACTAAGCTACTGACAAAAGTGATTGGCAGTCGCAACGACCGAACACTGCGCCGCCTTAGAAAAATTGTAAAAGAGATCAATAACTACGAACCAACATTTGAAGCACTTTCAGATGAAGAGCTTAAAGCGAAAACTGTTGAGTTCCGTGAGCGCCTAGAGCAAGGCGAAACTCTTGATAAGCTACTTCCAGAAGCTTTTGCTACTGTTCGTGAAGCGTCTAAACGTGTATACGGTATGCGTCACTTCGACGTGCAGCTCATCGGCGGTATGGTGCTAAATGCAGGCCAAATCGCAGAGATGCGCACGGGTGAAGGTAAAACTTTAACGGCAACTCTTCCTGCTTACCTAAATGCACTTCCTGGTAAAGGCGTACACGTTGTTACGGTCAACGACTACCTCGCTAAACGTGATGCGGAGACAAACCGTCCGCTATTTGAATTCTTAGGTATGACGGTGGGTGTTAACGTGCCTAACATGCCTCCTCAAGAGAAAAAAGAAGCGTACCAAGCTGATATTCTATACGGAACAAACAACGAGTTTGGTTTCGATTACTTGCGCGACAACATGGCTTTCCGCAATGAAGACCGTGTTCAGCGCGAACGTTTCTTTGCTGTGGTCGATGAGGTGGACTCAATCCTTATCGATGAAGCTCGTACTCCTTTGATCATCTCTGGTCCGGCAGAAGACAGTTCAGAACTTTACACTCGAATCAACCTGCTTATCCCACACCTACAGAAGCAAGATAAAGAAGATTCTGAAGAGTATCGTGGCGATGGTCACTACACTGTTGATGAAAAATCAAAACAAGTTCACTTGACTGAAACGGGTCAAGAATACGTAGAAGAGCTATTGGTTAAAAATGGTTTGATGGAAGAAGGTGATACATTGTACTCACCAGCGAACATCAGCTTGCTTCACCACGTAAATGCTGCTCTACGAGCACATGTGCTGTTTGAGCGTAATGTGGATTACATCGTTAACGATGACGGCGAAGTTGTGATCGTTGATGAACACACTGGTCGTACAATGCCAGGTCGTCGTTGGTCAGAAGGTCTTCACCAAGCTGTCGAAGCGAAAGAAGGCGTTAAGATCCAAAACGAAAACCAAACGCTAGCCTCTATCACATTCCAGAATTATTTCCGTCTATACGAGAAACTGTCTGGTATGACTGGTACAGCGGATACTGAAGCGTTTGAGTTCCAATCTATTTATGGCTTGGAAACTGTTGTTATCCCAACCAACAAACCAATGATTCGTAACG
>NZ_JAWOQO010000143.1:0-1258 GCF_033337345.1 Vibrio sp. YT-18
GGAAGTCATGGCGAGCCATTGGCATGAACAGTTAGAACAAAAGATTCAAAAACTCAAAGCCTTGCAAAACGATTTGGGTGGATGCATTGGCTGCGGATGTTTGTCGTTAGAAACCTGCGCACTGCGAAACCCAGAAGATGTGTTAGGCAAAGATCATTCAGGTTCGAATTTGACCTTAGAAGAAGAGGCGTAAGCGTTATTCTTTGTCGAAACTGTCCACCACAATCGCGCCCATCGACGCTGGCATTGTGATGACGATAACGCGTTTTATCGCAACGATCGGGTCTGTAAAGAGCGGCAACTTGTCGAGACAAAATAGCACCAAAGCTACCACGATAGCGGCGATGGAATAGGCGATCACAACGCGAAATACAAAGATGGGAATGCGCTTTCTAATGTGGCTTTGAAATACGCTTTGATAAGCGAAAAAACTGAGAAAAATCACAGAAAGGCTTAACAACATGAGCAGGTTTATCATAGGTAAGCTTTCACCCAATCGCCATGCTTCTTCCGAAAAAGAGATAGGCACAGCAAGGGCAAAAGCGCCCACTAATACTTGGCTGGCATCTTCAAGATTAAAGTGGCTGCTCATGTTGTAGGTTCCGTTATTCGTTGTTATTGCTCAGCTGCAACAGCTTCTCGAATCGCTCGTTACCGTGCAGCAATTCAAGATCGCGTTCTTCTGCCAACAAATCGCGAATTGAAGGGCTGTAGTCAATGGCGCGTTCCAGATCTTCAATCGCTTGTTCCTCAATCCCTAATCGAGAGTACGCACAAGCGCGTTGGTAAAGCGCAGGGCCATTGGTGTAATCTACCTCGAGCACTCGGTTACATATGCTTAGCGCCCAATGGTATTCGTTGATTTCCATGGCCGCATCGGCTTTGTAAGTCAATGCTTCAAGGTCACCAGGTCGAATTACCAAGATTTCGTCATAAATCTCAATACGTTGTTCCGGCGTTTGCGAACTTTGAGCACGTAACCACAAGTTGTGGATTTCGTTGATCTTTTCAATCTCTTTGTTGTTTTCACTGATGATGCGAGTTTTGCGTTTTAAATCTCGCTCCAGCGCAACAAATTTCTTTTCATATTCTTGAGCGATTTTTTCCAATCGCTTGTCCGCCATTTCTTTTGTGTTGTGCTTAAACTCGCGCAGCGACTGCCAACCTACAAAGGCGATCAATGATGCCACGCCCGCGATGATGTAGAAGAAGTATGTAACGGTCACGTTGGCATAGTTCAACGATTTATCTGCGACCG
>NZ_JAWOQO010000144.1:0-1255 GCF_033337345.1 Vibrio sp. YT-18
CATCGCGATGAATCACTTCTGAGCCGTAGTCATGACCCAAAATAGAGATGATGTCTTTACTGTGTTTGCCAGTAAAGACATCATCGCGATGAATCACTTCTGAGCCGTAGTCATGACCCAAAATAGAGATGATGTCTTTACTGTGTTTGCCAGTAATTTTTGCCAAGTCTTCACTTGAGTAGGCGCTAATACCACGCGCAACCAGTTTGCCATGAGAATTTGTTACGCGAGCAACTTCACCACGGGCAAAATCACCGCTCACCTTGATGACCCCTTTTGCCAGTAGGCTACTGCCTTTGCCAACAACCGCATTTACCGCACCATCATCGATGATAATGTCACCCGATGCTGCAGGACCTGCGAGGATCCAACGCTTACGGTTTTCCAATGCTTCTGAACAAGGTAGGAAACGCGTACCTTGAGGCTCCGTGCTCAACGAGTCAAAAATTACGTTTGGCGCGCTACCTGCTGCGATAATAACTTCAATACCCGCGCGACGAGCGATGTCGGCTGCTTGAAGTTTCGTCGCCATACCACCCGTACCGAGTGTTGTACCGCTGCCGCCAGCAATTTTACGCAACGTGTCATCAATGGTTTTAACTTCTTTGATCAGCTCTGCATTCGGATCTTTTCGTGGGTCTGCAGTAAACAGACCTTTTTGGTCTGTCAGTAGCAATAACTTATCTGCACCACACAAAATACCCACTAAAGCCGATAGGTTGTCATTGTCGCCGACTTTGATTTCACTGGTGGCTACTGCATCATTTTCGTTCACGATTGGAATAATATCATTCGCTACAAGCGCATTGATGGTGTCACGCGCATTAAGAAAACGCTCACGATCATCCAAGTCAGCACGAGTCAGTAGCATTTGACCAATCTTGATACCGTAAATACCAAACAAAGACTCCCATGTTTGAATCAAACGACTCTGACCCACAGCAGCAAGCAACTGTTTGCTCGCCATCTCGTTGGGCAGTGCGGGGTATCCAAGATGCTCACGGCCTGCTGCAATTGCACCAGACGAAACCATTACCACTGAATGGCCTTGTTTCTTAAGCTCAGCACATTGACGCGCTAGCTCAACCATGTGAGCGCGATCTAGTGCTAATGTGCCGCCTGTCAGCACACTTGTACCCAGTTTCACAACGACGGTTTGTGGTTGCGAAACAACTGCGTTTTGTTGATTCGTTGTCATGATGTCTTCTGAAGTGAAAAACAAATAAAGAGAGGATGTTTTAACAATCAAATAGGG
>NZ_JAWOQO010000145.1:0-1255 GCF_033337345.1 Vibrio sp. YT-18
TAAGCTTTCCGCTGACTTTGATCGCCTGTGCTATTTGGATGAATGGATTGGCGTCTTTTTTCTCAGCTGTTTTTGCCATTGAGATGTCGACCACCATTCTCGCTATGGGGGTGGTCGTCACTTTGATCGCCGTGAGCGGAGGCGCGTGGACGGTGTCTGTGACGAATGTAATTCAATTAATTTTGCTGATCGCCATTACTCTAGTGATCGGCTATACCGCACTGCAACGCTTTGACTCACCAAGCGAAGTATTTGCGCACGCCACGCCAATTTATGGTGAACAGATCAGGATGCCGTCTCTGTTTGTGATGTGGGCGATCGCCATGCTGCTGCAACAAACCATGAGTAATAACCACACCTTGAGCTGCTATCGCTTTCTGACCACCGCCAACGATAAAGACGCCACCAAGGCCGCATTCGTTGCTGGTGTGCTGTTTGTTTTTGCCCCTGTACTGTGGTTTATGCCAGCGTGGTTCGTGGCAGCGCAAAACATCGATTTACTGGCGATCTATCCTGCACTAGAGCAGAGTGCGAACAACGCTGCTTATCTTTACTACATCCAACATTACATGCCTCAAGGTTTACTCGGATTGGTGATGGTGGCATTGGTGGCCGCGACCATTGCGCCGCTTTCATCAGCACACAACCGCAACGCTGGCATTGTGGTCAAAAGCCTCTACCAAGTGTGGTTCAACCCAAATGCCACCAATCGTCAGCAGTTGATGGTTGGAAAAATTGCAACGATAGTATCTGGCGTATTAGCCACGGTCACAGCTTTGCTGCTGGCGTCTGTTGAGTCGTACAGCTTGTTCGACATGATGATTGTGTTCGCGGCGTTCATTCAGATGCCAATCAACATCCCATCTCTGCTTGCGCTTGTCAGTTTGAAAACACCAAACTGGTCGGGATGGGCCACCGTTATGGTCGGATGCGCAGTATCGCTCTTTATGATGTTTATCTTTGATGTACAGTGGCTCTCTTCCTCACCGTTAACGCCAAGAGAAAGCAAAGACCTGTCCGTGGTCGCAACGCTTGCCGTTCATTTACTGGTGACGGGACGCTTCTTCCTGTCTACTCGGGTCTTTTATGCCAAAGAGTCACCATCAATCCAGCAAAGTCGCACTGCACTTGCGATTCAACTAGCCACACCGATCAGCGACGAGGAGCAGTCCCCTATCAATCATAAGCAAGGACTTTATGTCGGCTCCATCACAGCGTTGGCGGGCATGTTACTGATTCTTGCCGGCGTCGTGTT
>NZ_JAWOQO010000146.1:0-1253 GCF_033337345.1 Vibrio sp. YT-18
GGCGACATCATCACTTACAAAAATGGTAAGACTGTTGAGATCATGAACACCGATGCAGAAGGTCGTTTGGTACTTGCCGATGGTCTTATCTATGCAAGCGAGCATAACCCTGAGTTGATCATCGACTGCGCAACGTTAACCGGCGCGGCGAAAAATGCATTGGGTAACGACTACCACGCGTTAATGAGCTTTGATGATGAACTTTCTCATCAAGCGCTAACCGCAGCAAACAAAGAGAAAGAAGGCCTGTGGCCACTGCCTCTGGCTGATTTCCACCGTGGTATGTTGCCGTCAAACTTCGCTGATTTATCGAACATCAGCTCTGGAGACTACAGTCCAGGCGCAAGTACCGCTGCTGCATTTTTGTCTTACTTTGTTGAAGACTACAAAAAAGGCTGGTTGCACTTCGACTGTGCTGGTACTTACCGTAAGTCTGCATCAGACAAGTGGGCGGCTGGCGCTACTGGTATGGGTGTCCGCACTCTTGCTCGCCTTCTTAATGAGCAAGCAGAAAAATAATATTTATGGTGGCGTCAGTTAGGCGCTGCCGTAGTCAAGTAAGTCACTTTTAAACACTATTATTACAAGTACAAAAAGGAAACTTTATGGCTCTAGAAAGAACGTTTTCCATTGTTAAGCCTGACGCTGTGGAAAGAAACCTGATCGGTGAAATCTACAATCGAATCGAGAAGGCAGGCCTACGTATTATTGCTGCGAAAATGGTTCACCTGACTGAAGAGCAGGCGAGCGGCTTTTACGCAGAACATGAAGGTAAAGAATTCTTCCAACCTCTAAAAGAGTTCATGACTTCTGGCCCTATTATGGTTCAAGTGTTGGAAGGCGAAAATGCGATTGCACGTTACCGCGAATTGATGGGTAAAACCAACCCAGAAGAAGCGGCAGCAGGCACACTTCGCGCAGATTACGCGCTAAGCATGCGTCATAACTCTGTTCATGGTTCAGATAGTCCTGAATCAGCGGCTAGTGAGATTGAGTTCTTCTTCCCTGAGTCAGAAATTTGCCCTCGCTAATCGGTAGTTAGTTTGTGCTCGTAAAGATAGTTAGCCTCGGATAATTCCGGGGCTTTTTATTATCGAAACAGTTCGAAGATGCATTGGTGAGGTTGTTTGATATTTAACCAATGTGTTTTTAATGCCTTAGCAAAGACAGGGTTTTAGACCTCTTGTTGTAGCTGCATAAAGGCTGTACAATTCGCGCCCTTATTCTTGTTTCAGTCATTGAGAGGCAACATG
>NZ_JAWOQO010000147.1:0-1251 GCF_033337345.1 Vibrio sp. YT-18
GAGCTTGGGATCAAACATACGTTGCGGTGACCTTCGCCACGGCTTTCGTGGTAGCGTTGAATCGCGATAAGACCTGCATACTCACCCGATGCGCCGGAGTTTGGCTGTAGTGAGAATGCGTCGTAGCCTGTGATTTCACAAAGCTTCTCTTTTAGATCTTTCGCTAGCGCTGCATAGCCCGCTGCTTGTTCTGCTGGTGCGAATGGGTGGATAGAACCAAACTCAGGCCAAGTGATTGGGATCATCTCTGCCGCTGCGTTTAGCTTCATCGTACAGCTGCCTAGTGGAATCATACCGTGCGTTAGCGAGAAGTCTTTGTTTTCAAGCTGTTTTAGGTAACGCATCATTTGTGTTTCACTGTGGTAAGTGTTGAACACTGGGTGCGTTAGGTATTCTGAAGTGCGACGTAGCGCTTCTGGAATGGCGGCAAACTCGTTACCAGCAATTTCCGTTGATAGTGCGGCAACGTCTTCTTTTACGCCAAAGACGGCGAACAGTGCTTCGACATCTGCAACGGTTGTTGTTTCATCTAAGCTAATGCCTAGTTTGCCAGGTAGGACGCGTAGGTTGATGTCTGCTGCGAGTGCTTTTGTGTACAGATCTTGCGTTTTCTCACCAGTATTGATGGTGATGGTGTCGAAGAAGCTGTTATGAGCCAGTTCAAAGCCGCCTTTTGTTAGGCCAGCAGCAAGGATGGCAGTCATGCGGGGTGTGCGACGAGCAATGGTGCGTAGACCTTCTGCACCGTGGTAAACCGCGTAGAAAGATGCCATGTTTGCTAGTAACGCTTGAGCGGTACAGATGTTTGATGTCGCTTTTTCGCGGCGGATGTGCTGCTCGCGAGTCTGCATTGCCATACGAAGTGCTTGGTTGCCTTTCGCATCGATAGAAACACCGATAACACGGCCTGGCATTGTACGTTTATGTTTGTCACGAGTTGCCATAAATGCCGCGTGTGGACCGCCGTAACCCATTGGTACGCCGAAACGCTGAGCTGAACCGATTGCGACGTCTGCGCCCATTTCTCCAGCAGGCTTCAATAGGGTAGAAGCAAGTAGGTCAGTCGCAACAGTGACAAGGGTTTTGTTTGCTTGCGCTTTCGCGATGATGTCCGTTAGATCACGAACTTCACCCGTTGTGCTTGGGTATTGAACCAGCGCGCCGAATACGTCTTGCTCTGGTAGAGATTCTAAAGAGCCAACTAGCACTTCAAAACCGATGAATTTAGCTCGCGTTTTTACCACTTCGATG
>NZ_JAWOQO010000148.1:0-1248 GCF_033337345.1 Vibrio sp. YT-18
TGGCTGGGGAAGATGGCCTTGGCGGAATCTTATTTGATAATTATTCCATCGCTTATTTAGTCAGTAACTTAGCGCTCGCCATCATTCTTTTGGATGGCGGGATGCGAACGCGAGTCGCCAGTTTTCGGGTCGCCTTGTGGCCTTCGGTGTCGTTGGCAACCATAGGCGTAGCCATCACGACATTGTTAACTGGCTTGATGGCGACCTGGCTGTTCGATTTGGATTTATTGCAAGGTATCTTGGTTGGCGCGATTGTCGGTTCAACGGCTGCGGCCGCGGTCTTCTCTTTATTGAAAGGGCGCAGTCTGAACGAACGTGTTGGCTCGACGTTAGAAATTGAATCGGGCACCAACGACCCAATGGCGGTGTTCTTGACCGTTACGTTAATTGCGATTCTTTCTAGTACGGGAACGGAGTTAAGCGCCGGCTTTTTAGCGCTCAGTTTTGTTAAGCAGTTTGGTATCGGTGCGCTTCTTGGTTTTGCTGGTGGCTGGGTCTTGTGGAAAGTCATCAATCGCAATCAACTGCCGGATGGCTTGTACTCGATTTTGACCGTCAGCGGCGGCTTGATCATTTTCGCGTTGTCGAACTCGTTAGGCGGCAGCGGTATTTTGTCGATTTACCTCGTGGGTTTATTGCTGGGTAACCGTCCAACGCGCAGCCGTCATTCGATTCTGCATGTGTTAGATGGTATGACGTGGCTAGCGCAAATTGGCATGTTCCTCGTGCTTGGTTTGTTGGTTACGCCGTCGAACTTGCTGAGTATTGCGGTGCCAGGCTTGGCGCTTGCGTTTGGTATGATTTTGTTTGCCCGTCCTATTTCCGTGTGGATTGGACTGCTGCCATTTAAGAGCTTCACGCCACGTGAAAAGTGGTTTGTCTCTTGGGTTGGTTTGCGCGGTGCGGTGCCAATCATTCTTGCGGTATTCCCTATGATGGCTGGTTTGCCAGACGCGCAGCTGTACTTCAACTTGGCCTTCTTCGTGGTTATGGTATCGCTGATCGTTCAGGGCGGCACGCTGACCAAAGCGATGTCGCTTGCCAAGGTTGAGTTGCCACCAAAGCCTGAGCCAATCTCTCGCACTGGTGTGGAGATTTACCCAACCAGTGAGTGGGAACTGTTTATCTACCGATTGAAAGCGGATAAATGGTGCATTGGCGAACCGCTGCGCAGTTTGTCGATGCCTGAGGGCACGCGCATTGCGGCTGTTTTCCGTAATCAAGAACTGCTTCACCCATCGGGCAGTA
>NZ_JAWOQO010000014.1:0-112707 GCF_033337345.1 Vibrio sp. YT-18
GCTCGACTTGCATGTGTTAGGCCTGCCGCCAGCGTTCAATCTGAGCCATGATCAAACTCTTCAATTTAAGATTTTGTTCGGCTCAATGAATACTGAACATTCCTTTCGCTAATAAATAGCAGAAGTAATGTTTGAATTGACTGTGCTGAATCTTTCGATTCAATGGTCACTTCGTATCATTGAAACCTAATTTGAAGCCTAAGCTTCTAATTGGATTATCATCAACGAGTGCCCACACAGATTGATAGGTCTATATTTTTAAAGAGCACACTTCGAAGTTCTCTTCAAAGTGGACGGCTATTTTAGCTAGATAACTTATCGTGTCAAACACTTTTTTAAGTTATTTATCTGCGAGTTAATTTTAACTCACTAACCGTAGTTGTTTAGGTTCCGCTTCACTTGCTTTCCCGTGACAACGGAGGCGCATTATAGGGAGTTCATTAAAGAACACAAGTGCATTTTTTAAAAAAACTCACCTTTTTAGTTTATTCGTATAGAAAACAGACAAAAGACTCTAAAAAACTATAGAAAAGGGGCCAAACGGCCCCTTTAGTGTGATTTTTATCTCAATTTTACTGTATCCATACAATTATTGATGAGCACAAATTTGGTCATTAGTAACAATTAGCTGCACTGTCTTGTCTGGAACGATTTCACCAGAAAGAATTGATTTGGCTAACGGGTTCTCGACATTCTGCTGAATTGCACGTTTTAAAGGACGCGCACCATACACAGGATCGAAACCAACTTGAGCGATCAAGTCGAGTGCTTTGTCGGAAACTTCTAGTTGATAGCCTTTCTCCTCTAGTCGTTTCGCCAAACGTTCCAATTGAATAGAAGCAATGGACTTAATGTGCTCTTGACCAAGTGGATGGAACACCACGATTTCGTCAACACGGTTCAAGAACTCTGGGCGGAAGTGTTTGCTAACCACATCCATCACTTCACTCTTGATACCTTGATAGTCTAATGTTGCGAAATTCTCTTGGATACGAGATGAACCCAAGTTAGATGTCATGATCACAACCGTATTACGGAAGTCAACAGTACGACCTTGACCATCCGTTAAACGCCCATCATCGAGAACTTGCAGCAGAATGTTAAATACATCCGGATGCGCTTTCTCTACTTCGTCTAACAAAATTACCGAATACGGCTTGCGACGAACCGCTTCAGTTAAGTAACCACCCTCTTCATATCCGACATAGCCTGGAGGCGCACCCACCAATCTTGCCACTGAGTGTTTCTCCATGAACTCAGACATATCGATACGGACCATCGCATCTTCACTGTCGAACATAAAGCTCGCAAGTGTCTTACAAAGCTCTGTTTTACCCACACCAGTTGGACCTAAGAATAAGAAGGAGCCAATTGGTCGGTTTGGATCAGAAAGCCCAGCTCGACTACGACGAATGGCATTCGATACAACAGAGACCGCTTCGCTTTGCCCTACCACACGATTATGCAGCACGTCTTCCATACGAAGTAGTTTCTCTTTTTCCGCTTCTAGCATCTTGGATACCGGAATGCCGGTTTGCTTAGAAAGTACTTCTGCAATCTCGTTGTCGGTTACTTTATTACGCAATAGCGTCATTTCCTGCATTTCAGCTTGGGTTGCAAGATCTAACTGCTTCTCAAGTTCAGGAATACGACCATATTGAAGCTCCGACATACGGTTTAGATCGCCAGCACGGCGAGCAAACTCCATGTCCATACGAGCTTGTTCAAGCTCAGACTTAATATGTTGAGTGCCAGAAAGAGCTGCTTTTTCTGTATTCCAAACCTCTTCTAGTTCAGCGTACTCACGTTCTTTTTCATTGAGTTCTTCATTAAGCGCTTTCAAACGCTTTTCACTCGCTTCATCGTGCTCGTTACTTAGTGCTTGTTGCTCAATTTTGAGTTGGATGATTTTACGCTCAAGCTTATCCAAGGACTCTGGCTTAGAGTCAATTTGTAAACGAATGCTTGAAGCCGCTTCGTCAATCAAGTCAATCGCTTTATCCGGCAACTGACGGTCGGAGACATAGCGATGTGACAAACTCGCCGCAGCAACAATCGCTGGGTCGGTAATTTCGACGTGATGATGAAGCTCATAACGCTCCTTCAAGCCACGTAAAATCGCCACGGTATCCTCAACGGTCGGCTCATCCACCAGCACTTTTTGGAAACGACGTTCTAATGCTGCATCTTTTTCGATGTACTGACGATATTCATCCAATGTTGTTGCGCCAACACAGTGCAGCTCACCACGAGCTAATGCCGGTTTTAGCATGTTGCCCGCATCCATTGAGCCTTCACCTTTACCAGCACCGACCATAGTGTGTAGTTCATCAATGAAGAGGATGACGTTGCCTTCTTCTTTAGCAAGTTCATTCAATACTGATTTTAAACGCTCTTCAAATTCCCCACGGTATTTCGCGCCAGCAACCAGTGCGCCCATATCCAGTGATAGCACACGGCGACCACGCAGACCTTCAGGTACTTCATTGTTAACTATGCGCTGCGCTAAGCCTTCAACAATTGCTGTCTTACCTACGCCTGGTTCACCGATAATCACAGGGTTGTTTTTAGTACGACGCTGCAATACCTGGATAGTACGACGGATTTCATCATCACGGCCGATAACCGGATCCAATTTACCTTGCTCTGCACGTTCGGTAAGGTCTATGGTGAACTTTTCCAATGCTTGACGAAGCTCTTCTGCATTCGGATCATTGACCTTTTGACCACCTCTGATCTTTTCGATTGCCTGGCTGACTTTTTGCTCTGTTAAGCCGATCTCTTTGAGCAATTGCCCCAATGGTCCGCGATCTTCTAAAGCGGCAAGCAGGAAGACTTCAGACGAGATATAGGAGTCTTGACGCTTTTGCGCCACTTTGTCACACAGGTTAAACAATGTGCCCATCGAGCTAGAGAGCTGAACATCCCCACCGATGCCACTGACTTTTGGTAATCGATCTAACATTTCACTCAATTTAGAGCGTAAATGCGTTACGTCCACATCCAGCATAGTAAGCAATGGACGAATTGGACTGCCATTTTGATCAAGCAAAGCCACCATGAGGTGAACTGGCTCGATATATTGATGATCGCGCCCTAACGCTAGTGATTGAGCATCAGAGATAGCGATTTGAAACTTACTTGTGAATCGATCAAGACGCATATCTACCTTCCTAACCTCAACTAAAGGAAATTCTTTTGACAGTTAGAAAGATGGATACTCGGGTGGGGAATTTCAAGGGAGTGAATGAATAAAGATAGCTTTGCAAAAATAGTAGTATGCATCTTAGCACTTTGGTGCTTATAGCTAGTCTTCGATCCAAATAAAGGTTGCTTGTCGACCAGTCTTACCATCACGGCGATAAGAGTAAAAAGAGGCTTTATCTTGGTAAGTACAAAGTCCAGAATCAAACACTTGTGTCACACCAGCCCGGTTTAGACGTTGCGTTGCCAGCACCGACATGTCAGCAAACCATTTACCGTCGATATCGCGTGGAGCAAATGCTTGATTCGCCTGTGAATCAAAATCAACAAAAGCTTGCAGAACATCTTCACCCACTTCGAAGGCTTGAGGGCCAATGGCGGGGCCAAGCCACGCTATCACTTCACCAGAAAACAACGCTAACGCATTTTCGACAATGCCATTTGCTAAGCCGCGCCAACCTGCGTGAACAGCGGCTACTTGCGTACCTTGTGTATTAGTCAATAATACAGGTAAACAATCGGCGGTCATCGCTGAACAAACAACATGGCTTGAAGAAGTAAATACACCATCCGCATCAAGCACCTGTGTTGTTGGTTCATTTGCTTGAGCCACAACGGTTGAATGCGTTTGGTTTAACCAGATTGGCGCATTTGGCATGCTTGCCTGTTGCGCCAACCAAGCTCGGTTCTTCTCTACTAAAGACAAATCATCCCCAACGTGAGTACCTAAATTTAGCCCTTGGTAAGGGCCTGTCGAAAATCCGCCTATGCGTGTTGAGGCGAAAGCTTTGACATTTTTAGGCGCTGGCCAGTTCGGAATGATCGTCTTCATATTAGAATTCTTCCGGTAAGCCGTGCTCTTCTGTATCTTGACGAAGCGCTTCAGTCATCACAACCATGTCATCAGGCACTGGAGCATGAAACTCAAGAACTTCGCCCGTAATTGGGTGCTCAAAGCGCAGCATTACTGCGTGCAATGCTTGGCGATCGAAGCCCCGGATCATTGCCGTTAGCTCTTCAGACGCACCTGTCGGGATGCGAGCACGTCCACCATATGCAATATCACCGAGCAGCGGATGCTGAAGATAAGACATGTGCACACGAATCTGGTGCGTACGACCCGTTTCTAGACGCAAACGAATACGCGTGTGTTCGCGGAAGCGTTCAGCAACACGGTAGTGCGTTACTGCTGGTTTGCCCATTGGTGCCACCGCCATAAGCGTGCGCTTAGTAGAGTGACGACCAATAGGTTGATCCACTTTACCGCCCGCAGTCATACGACCAATAGCGATCGCTTCGTACTCACGAGTAATATTACGTTTTTGCAGTGCGCGAACCAGACGAGTTTGTGCAGGAACGGTTTTCGCCACCACCATCAAACCCGTTGTGTCTTTATCCAAACGGTGCACGATACCTGCACGAGGTACTTCTGCAATATCAGGGTAATGATGCAACAACGCATTAAGTACAGTGCCATCAGGCGTACCAGCGCCCGGATGAACCACAAAGTCACGAGGTTTGTTGATAACGATAATATCTTCATCTTCATAGACAATATCTAGCGGGATATCTTGCGCTTCCCAGCGTTCTTCATCTTCTAACTCGGCTTGCAATGTAATTTCCTCGCCACCCATTACTTTGGTACGAGGTTTAGTGACAACTTCACCATCAACTTGAACTTTCCCATCAAGCAGCCACTCTTTTAGGCGCGAGCGAGAGAAGTCCGCGAATAATTCGGCGATAGCTTGGTCTAAACGTTGACCTAACTGGCTATCTTTTACGGTATTTGTTAATACAATCTGCTGAGCCATATCGAACTTTTTTAAAAACTGTGAGACTAATGCTCACGACTGTGAAAAAATAGACTATTACGTCATTGTATCTGTTACTGGAAAGAAAGTAACGGCAGCTTAAGAAATATTTAGATTCAAGGAACAGACTCCTGATATGAAACGTCAGACTTTAACAGGCCTTTTAGCGGTATCCCTTCTGTTTGGATGTGCAAGCAAAGAAGAAATCGTTCCTGATGTGCCGCCTTCGGAACTGTATGCAGACGCACAGATTTCTCTTCAAAGTGGTAATTGGCTTTCTGCAATTGAGAAACTGGAAGCATTAGACTCACGTTACCCATTCGGTGCCTACTCTGAACAGGTGCAGCTTGACCTAATCTATGCGTACTACAAAAACGACGACCTTGCTTTGGGCTTGGCAACCATTTCTCGCTTTATGCGTTTAAACCCAACCCATGAAAAGATGGATTGGGTGCTGTACATGCGAGGTCTAAGCCACATGGCGCAAGATCGTAACTTTATGCATGATTTATTCAGCGTAGATCGAAGCGATCGCGATCCTGAACCGGTAAAAAAAGCGTTTGATGACTTCAAAAAACTACTTCAACGTTACCCGAATAGCCCATATGCAGAAGATTCACAAAAACGTATGGTCGCGCTGAAAAACCGTCTAGCGAACTATGATTTAGCGACTGCTGACTTCTACCTTCGCCGTGAAGCTTGGGTCGCTGCTATTAATCGCAGCCAAGAGCTACAAAAAGCGTATCCAGACACAGAAGCTGCACGTAAGTCACTGACTATCCAGCTAGAGGCCTACAAGCAACTTGGTTTGGAAGACGCCGTAGCAAGAACTGAAAAGCTTATAGAGCTCAACCCTGTGAAGTAATTGAACTTGCTTTAAACTGAACCGCCACCGTTTTTACCGTGGCGGTTTTTTACTACTCTCAATAGTGTATTCAGCCCTTTCTTGATGATCTTCCTAGCTCCACATATGCTTAAAGTTCTCCTCCCCCCTTTATAAAAAGGATGTGAACGTGACGATATCTAAGCTTTGCGCAGTTATGCTGCTCCTATTGTCTGCTTCCGTTTGCGCACTGCAAATCTCGCCGCTCAAACAGCCTCCTTATACTGGGGACCTCGATGTCATCAAGGAGAAGAATGTACTGCGCGTCTTAGTTTCTGCTGATTTAGGCTTTTACTACATTGAGGGCGGCACACCAAAAGGCATAGGCGCGGAATTGCTGGCGCATTTCGAAAAAGACCTTCGTAAAATCAAACCAAAGCTTAACGTACAAATTATTCCTGTTGCCCGCGACCAGCTACTGCCAGCCTTAGAAAACGGTTCAGGTGACTTAGTTGTCGCCAACCTGACTATTACCGACACGCGCAAACAGAAAGTGGAGTTCAGTTCACCCATTCTCACTGACATTCAAGAGTGGGTAGTGACAAACAAAAGCACACCAACGATGACGAAAATCGAACAACTGAGCGGCAAAGAGATTTGGGTGCGCGCCAGCTCTAGCTACTTTGAAAGCATTCAGACACTAAATAAGAAACTAAACAAAAAAGGCTTACCGCCTGTTATCGTGCACTTTATTGAAGAAACACTTCAAGATTATGAGCTGGTCGGAATGCTCAACAATGGTTACGTCAAAGCCATTGTTCTCGATAGCCATAAAGCCAAGCTTTGGCTGAAAGTGATGGATGATATTCGGGTGCACAAAAAAATCCCTATCCGCAAAAATGGCAAAATTGCTTGGGCAATGCGAGAAAATAGTCCCAAATTAAAAGCCGTCGTGAATAAGTTCATCCAGAAGTCTCGCTCTGGGACACTACTCGGTAACGTTATTTACGGTAAATACATCGATAACACGGGATGGTTGAACAGAGCTCTTAACCCTAAGAAAATTGCTCAACTAGAAAAACTCGCAGCGCTATTTTCACGCTATGGTGAGAAATACGATATCGACTATTTACTGATCGCAGCAATCGCTTACAAGGAATCAGGATTTAATAACGACCTAGTTGGAAGCCGAGGTGCCGTTGGCATAATGCAAGTCCTACCCAGCACCGCTCAAGATCCGAATATCAATATCAAAAATGTTCGACAATTAGAAAACAACATTCATGCTGGAGTGAAATACTTAGCTTTTTTGCGTAAGCAGTACTTCAGTGATCCTGATATTACTGCACAAAATAAACTCTACTTTACATTGGCGGCTTACAATGCGGGCCCCGGCAATGTAGAGCGTATTCGTAAGCGTGCAGCCCAACAAGGTTACGATCCTAATGTTTGGTTTAATAACGTGGAAGTCGTTATGCGGAAAAGTTTAAGCTCAACGGTTGGGTACGTCACAAGCATTAATCGCTACTACATAATATACAAACAACTAGAAAGTTTGGACCAAGTCAAAAGTCTAGAAAGGGTTTCACTAGCCCCAAAAGACCCCATTTTCATGATACCGCTACGAAAAGTCAGCCAAATGCCAGACAGTAAAAAGCCGCTTGTACAGTAAGCGGCTTTTTAAATGGATTCATTGGAAAGACTCAGTGATCGTCATCACACCTTACGTGTAGTTAAATTTTAACCACCTCAAATATTAGGCCGTAAAACTTCCCTAAAAACGAGGCCGTTTTCAGCTGAGTACTCTATTCAATCTACGGATTTACTAACCGATAACAAGCAATTTCACGATAAATCTCAGAAGTTCTTGAGTGAGATCACATTCATTTTTCATCATAAAAAACCCGAGCAAAATAATGATCTGAATCACATTTTTTTATGCTTAAAGCGGTAATCTGAACTCAACCCATGAGGGATGCAACAGAGGAAAAACACTTATGACAATGAATATCACTGGCAAAAACATCGAAATCACCTCTGCAATCCGAGCTCATATTGAGAGCAAATTTAAAAAACTGGAGAAATGGCAAGTAGACCTAATTGGTTGCCAAGCAACTTTCAGTGAGGAACCAAACAAACAGAAGAAATTCGAAGCGGTTATCAAAGTTCCTAAAGGCCAGCTCATTGCCTCAGCAACTCACGAAGATCTTTACGCAGCTATCAACGAAGTGGAGCAAAAACTAGAACGACAATTGAACAAGCTGACCCACAAACCTGAAGCTCGACGTGCAAGTAAGCCTGAGCTAGTGGAAGAAGAAGAGTAAACTGAACAGATTGAGGAAATAGCGCCGAAAGGCGCTATTTTTTTGCTTGACGCTCTCCCCAGCCTTGCTTATTGTGTTTAAACACTCATAAATTAAGCACTATTTATGCATTTAACCTCACTGTTTATTTTTGACTTCTTTTTCCTCCCATAGTTGGAGGGGCGAACTCGTTTGTGAAAGAAAAGTCAAAAACAAACAGAAAGCCTCCCAAATCGGGAGGCTTTTTTATAAGGAAAGAATTGATGACTGACCAACCTATTTCCCTCGAAGAAATTCGTTTACGCTTGAATGAGTTGGATGACCAACTTCTCAGCTTATTGTCTGAGCGCCGTAAACTCAGCATTGAAGTAGCCAAAAGCAAAGTACAAACCTCAAAGCCTGTTCGCGACGCCGTCCGTGAACAGCAATTATTGGTCAAGCTGATTTCTAATGGCCAAGATAAATACGAACTTGACGCGCAGTACATCACCAAACTTTTCCATACCATCATTGAAGACTCAGTTCTGCTTCAACAAAGTTATCTGCAAAATCTCGTTAACCCACAGCAAAGCCGTAAGCCACTTGCTCGCGTCGCTTTTTTAGGAGCCAAAGGCTCTTATTCGCACTTGGCAAGTCGCGAATACTTCAGTCGTAAAAATACGGAGCTTATCGAGCTCAACTGCGAGCACTTTAAAGAAGTGACTCAAACGGTTGAATCTGGCCATGCTGATTATGGCGTTCTGCCAATCGAAAACACCAGCTCAGGCTCTATTAATGAAGTGTATGACTTACTACAACACACGACGCTTTACATCGTTGGAGAGCTAACTCAACCAATCGAACACTGCTTGGTTGCGAAAAAAGACATTCGTCTGGAAGATATTAAAACGCTGTATTCTCACCCTCAGCCACACCAACAGTGCAGTGAGTTTTTAAGCCGTATGAAAGGGGTAAAGCTGGAATCCTGCGCGAGCACAGCAGATGCAATGCAGAAAGTCCAAGAGATGGATCGTGATGATGTGGCTGCAATTGGTAATGCATCAAGCGGTAAGCTATATGGCTTGCAAGCAATTCAATGCAACATCGCAAACCAAACCGAAAACCATACTCGCTTTATCGTGGTTGCTCGTAAACCGGTTGAAGTTTCTACTCAGATTCCAGCAAAAACCACATTGATCATGTCGACCTCCCAAGAGGCAGGCTCATTGGTTGAAACACTATTAGTGCTGCAACGTTACGGCATCAATATGACCAAGCTGGAATCACGCCCAATTATGGGGAACCCGTGGGAAGAGATGTTCTACGTAGACTTGACATCACATCTTGCTTCGACAGAAATGCAACAGGCACTTGAAGAGCTAACAAAAATCACTAAGCACTTGAAAGTATTAGGCTGTTACCCGAGTGAGAACGTAAAGCCTACGCAAGTAAAATTGAGTTAATAGACACCAGTGAGTAAAAAGATCATGGCAACCCAAAAAGTCGTAATCGCATCGCTAAACCCAGCCAAAATTAATGCAGTTCAAAGTGCATTTCGTAATGCATTTCCGCATCAAGAGTTCAACTTCGTTGGCATCAGTGTACCGAGTGAGGTCGCAGATCAGCCCATGACGAATGAAGAAACTCATCGTGGTGCGCTAAACCGCGTTAAAAACGCAAAAGTAGAGATGCCAAACGCGGATTACTATGTCGGTCTCGAAGCGGGAATTGAAGCAAACGTGACGTTTGCTTGGATGGTGGTTGAATCAGAGACTCACCGCGGTGAATCTCGTTCTGCAAGCTTAATGTTGCCGCCAAAAGTCTTGGAAAAACTCAAGGATGCGAATGAATTGGGAGATGTAATGGACGAAGTGTTTGGTACTGATAATATCAAACAGAAAGGTGGCGCTATTAGCCTGCTAACCCAAAACCAGCTAACTCGAAGCTCGGTCTATCACCAAGCCTTGATTCTGGCTTTGATTCCATTCACAAACCCTGAGCATTTTCCTTCAAATTTATAACACTCACCCTAGTCTCTAGATACGCAAAAAGGGCGGATATTTCCGCCCTTTGTAATACGTTATCTTAGTCACTTGTAACACCAAGGCCTAAAAGCAAATTGGATATACTGTCTACTTAGATACCGCAACTTGTTCTAACAAGACTTTCAACTTGTCTTTTTCTTCATCAGATTTCGACTTTAGTTCGTTAGAGCCACGAGTAATGGTGGCAATGCCCACACCAAGCATCTGACTGATCTGACGTTGAGATAATTCTCCTTTAAGAAGTTCGTTAATTATATTAACGCGTGATATTAATGACTCTCTCTCATCACGTGACATCAGCATAGTTAACAGCATGTCATCTTGCTGGGTGCCCATACTTGTTCGAATTAGCTCAATAATCTGTTGCCAGTCTTTGTACTCGGGTTCGTGCGACATCAAGTTACCTCACTCAATACTTGGTATTGATCTCATGTTGATTCAAGAACGCGCCATCGATACCCAAAAGATCACGATAGTATGTTTCAAACATCAAGATGTTTTGTACATAACCGCGCGTCTCTTTAAATGGAATTGCCTCAATAAAGGCATAAGCATCCACTTTTCCTTGGGTACGCTCTCGCCACGTTTTTACTCTGTTAGGACCTGCATTATAAGCAGCAAGAGCAAAAATACGATTATTATCGTAATCCTCTAATAAACCTTGCAAATAATGGCTACCAATTTCGATATTTTTTCCTACATTGTAGAGATCCTGCGTACCTTGATAACTCAACTTATATTTACGTGCCGTGTACTTCGCCGTCGCAGGCATGATCTGCATAAGACCACGAGCGCCAACTGGAGAGCGGGCTTCAACATCTAACGCACTTTCCTGTCGAGCGAGAGACATCATCGTGACGGGATCAATGTTGTGCTTTTTCGCATAAAAGTTAAACCACCAGCGGTGTGCTATTGGGAACCTAAGTTCGATATTATCCCACATCTGCGCTTGAATACTCGCGGTCACCGTTAGGTGATGCCAACGTTTAAATGATGCATAAGCCGCCAACATCGCCTTTTCATCTTTTCCTACGCGGCGCAGTAAGTGTGCCCATTCACTCTTCGCTGCTGCGATTTTATCCGTCGCGATCAACTCTTCGATACGAGCTAACGAGTCTTGATAGGGTTGAACAACTTTCTTATCCAACTTAACCGTATGCGTTGGGTATTTGATTGATTGTCCGATTGCATTGGCGGCAGCCACACTGTAGAAGTTTCGTTGCCCAAGCAGAGTTGCTAAACGCTGTTTCCCCGCGATGTCATCACCTAACGCTATTTCACTTCTTCCAAGCCAATATTGCCAGCGTAGCGTGGCTTGTTCTTCTTTATTTAGAACAGCAATCCACTCTTGTACGCCTTTCCAATCTGCATTTTGAATCGCTAAGCGGATGCGCGTTTCAATCAACGGTAAGTACTGACTGGTTTTCGTTTTATCATCGCGCCATTTAGCTAATGACTCAGACTCCGTACGAGTCAATCGAAATGCAATATAGTCGGCAAGTTCTTGCGCTTTTTCTGGAGAAAACTTCTGTCCTTTAATGACGGCATCGTACGCACCTTGTGCTTGGCTAGTGTTCATACGAGCCAACTTTTCTAACGCATATTCACTTTGCGCTCGATTAAAATCATTCGCAGGTTTTTTCTTCGCGAATTCCGCAACACTTGAAGGATTATCAAACAACGCTTTCATTTCTTTGGCTTGTTGCTTTGCCTGCGCTGATTTAGGCAGTTTGAGCAAGTAACTCATCAAACCGCCATTACGAGCATCAAACGCCAGTAACATACGCTGTAGAATCAGTTCATCGGTACGCTCACCCGCCTTGTCCCATGCCGCAAATAATGGGTCACACTCATCAGCAATGCTGATGCCACGTAACCACATATGTTCAGCCCCTTTAAATGCCGCGACTTTCTTGCCTTGCTTTAATTGAGCGACGTAGAAAATACATTGGTAACGCTCACCACTAGGAATGACTTTTTGAAACTCAGTAATGGTTTTCCAATCTTTTTGCTTATAAAGATGATTGAGGTATGGAGCGCGAACTCGACGAGAAAATGGAAAAGACTCGTGCTCAGAAATAAACTCGTTCACCTGTTGTGGTGACTTTTCCGGTAACTGTCTAATAAAAGTGCGGTAATCCACATAAGGCGTTAGTGGATAGTCAGAAATTTTAGGACGAATCGAAAGGTATCCGTCGATGTCATTTTTATCTAATAAATCTTGAGCTTGCTCATATACTTCGCGCTGCTTTTCCAAACTCAGCGCGGCATTAGCACTCAAACTCATAGCACACAACGCGGCGGCGCAGCATACGTTTTTAGCCAATTCAGATACGTTGAATCTCATTTGTGTCATTTTCCCCAGACATATACTGCCCTAAAGCCTAGTTTTGTTAGAGTTCATGTGATGTTAAGGCAATTTTCACACATGCATCTATTTACACAGAATGCAGATGTCCATGTAAAGCAACTTAGTGTATTAAAAATTGTACTCGTCAAACTTTTAAGACGATGGAGACAAAGCGTTTCTAACTCGCATAGAAAACACTTCGTCATTCTTAACGAATAACAAAAGTGTATACCCTAACCGTGTAAGTTTCCGGTCAGCTCAAAATAAGAAATCCATTCGTTAGGGAAATTCTTGCAATGCGGTAACAAAAACAAAGCACTTGGTATAAAATGATGGGTTTGAATGACAGTTAATTTAGGAACGATCGGCAATGGCTGAATACGTATATACCATGTCGCGGGTGAGCAAAATTGTGCCACCTAAGCGTCAAATTCTTAAAGACATCTCTCTGAGCTTCTTCCCTGGTGCGAAAATCGGTGTTTTAGGTCTGAACGGTGCAGGTAAATCCACACTGCTACGTATCATGGCAGGTATCGACACGGATATCGACGGTGAAGCGCGTCCACAACCTGGTCTAAACGTAGGTTACCTACCTCAGGAACCAGTATTAGACGAATCAAAAACCGTTCGTGAAGTTGTTGAAGAAGCGGTTGCTGACGTTGCTGACGCTCTGAAACGTTTGGACGCAGTCTACGCAGCATACGCTGAACCAGATGCAGACTTCGACGCACTTGCAAAAGAGCAAGGCGAGCTAGAAGCCCTTATCCAAGCGAAAGATGGCCACAACCTAGAAAATGCGCTTGAGCGTGCGGCAAACGCACTTCGTTTACCTGAATGGGACCAAAAAATTGCGCACCTATCAGGTGGTGAACGCCGCCGTGTGGCTATTTGTCGCTTGCTACTTTCTAAGCCAGACATGCTACTGCTTGATGAACCTACCAACCACCTAGATGCAGAATCAGTGGCTTGGCTAGAGCGCTTCTTAGTGGATTACACTGGTACCGTAGTAGCCATCACCCACGACCGTTACTTCCTAGATAACGCTGCGGGCTGGATCTTAGAACTGGACCGTGGTGAAGGTATCCCATGGGAAGGCAACTACACCTCATGGCTGGAGCAAAAAGACGCTCGTCTACAACAAGAAGCCTCCCAAGAGAGTGCTCGCCAAAAGACTATCGAGAAAGAGCTTGAGTGGGTACGTAAAAACCCTAAAGGTCGTCAAGCGAAGTCAAAAGCACGTATGGCTCGCTTTGAAGAACTGCAAAGCTCTGATCATCAAAAACGTAATGAAACCAATGAACTATTTATCCCACCAGGTGAGCGTCTAGGTGATAAGGTTATTGAAGTGAAGAACCTGACCAAGTCATTTGACGGTCGAGTTCTAATTGATGACCTGTCATTCAGCATCCCTAAAGGTGCAATTGTTGGTATCATCGGTGCTAACGGCGCAGGTAAATCGACGCTATTCAAGATGTTAAGTGGTACTGAACAACCAGACTCGGGCACAATTGAGATGGGCGATACAGTAAAACTAGCATCTGTCGATCAGTTCCGTGACAGCATGGACGATTCTAAAACCGTATTCCAAGAGATCTCTGAAGGTGCTGATATCATTAAGATCAACAACTTCGAAATCCCAGCTCGTGCATACTGTTCACGCTTTAACTTTAAAGGCAGTGACCAACAAAAGATTATTGGTGAACTATCGGGTGGTGAGCGTAACCGTGTCCACCTTGCGAAGCTGCTTAAAGCGGGCGGTAACGTGTTGCTACTCGACGAACCAACCAACGACCTTGACGTTGAAACACTGCGTGCTCTAGAAGAAGCGTTACTAGAGTTCCCTGGTTGTGCAATGGTTATCTCGCACGACCGTTGGTTCCTTGACCGTATCGCTACCCACATCATTGACTACCGTGACGAAGGCCAAGTTAACTTCTACGAAGGTAACTACACAGAGTACATGGATTGGTTGAAGAAAACATTGGGTCCTGAAGCCGCAGAACCACACCGTATCAAATACAAGCGTATTGCGAAGTAATCGCAACCCACAAAGTTTGATTGTAATTTGTACAAAGGCCGCTATCATAGCGGCCTTTGTTTTCTTTGTTATAAAAAGAGCTCATTAGCCCGTCTCGTTCGTTAAGAACATGACATAGCACTTACGTCACTCTGTAGCGACCTCGACACTTTTCAAACAACAATCGAACATTTTTTGTTCGTATTGATATACTATTCAATTCTGTTTGACGACCTGACGAGAATATTCATATGACAGAGAGACGACGCTTTTCACGTATTCTCCATCAAGCTCCAGCTAAGATAGAACAACGTGACTTGGCAATTGAAGCTAGGATTCAAGATCTTTCCTTGCATGGTTTACTCATGAAAGTGGAAGAGACTGAGGCTTTGGATCCAACCCTTCCAGTCCATGTGACTTTTTCATTTGATCAATCCGAACAAGTGATTACGTTAAAAGCGCAAGTTGTGGATCTCTCTAAGTGTGAGATTAGGTTGAAGATCGCTAAGATAGACATCGAAAGCATTAGCCAACTAAAACGATTTATAGAATTGAATGTAGGCAATAACGACCTTCTGAATCGAGAGTTAGAGCACCTCTCTGGTTTTTAGGAGAAAAATAAATGAACGCCTATTTAAGTAACAATAACTATGTCTAAAAAAATCATCATGCAGATCCCGACGAAAGACGGCGATCAGCAGTTCTATTTGGGCCGCAGTTCGGTCCTAGCAGTATTTGCTTCAGTATTGGCATTACCCGCCGTCGTTGGTGGCGCGTGGTACCTTAATCAGCAGCAGATGCACAATAAAGACGAACTAACACAAATCATCGCCAAACTGGAAAGTGAAAAGGCCGAAGTGACGGCTCTTTACGAAGAACAGCTTGATACCAATCATTCGCTTTCCCAGTCTTTGACGGACAAAAACAATCAAATTCAGCTATTGGGCAAACGGGTATTCGACGTTGAATCGGTTTTAGGTCTCGCAGACGAAGAGTTGATGATCGATGAGAACAGCATGGGGTTAGAGGAGCGAATTGACGCAGCCGCTATCGATTCTGCTGTTCGCGCGACGATGTTCCGTTTGATACCAAATGACAGCCCAGTCACATACCAACGTATTTCTTCTTCTTACGGCAGTCGTATTAATCCGATTTCAGGTAAGAGGCATGTTCATACTGGTATCGATCTGACTTGTAAAAGAGGAGAAGAGATCCTGGCACCGGCTGACGGTGTGGTGGAAACCGTTCGCCCGAGCAATCGTGGTTATGGT
The DNA here is from genome assembly GCF_033337345.1 of Vibrio sp. YT-18. Taxonomy (NCBI): domain Bacteria; kingdom Pseudomonadati; phylum Pseudomonadota; class Gammaproteobacteria; order Vibrionales; family Vibrionaceae; genus Vibrio; species Vibrio sp. YT-18. Next base: position 15,804 of record NZ_JAWOQO010000014.1, read on the forward strand.
AACTATGTCACCATTCGTCACTCATTTGGCTTTATGAGCTCCTTTGCTCATCTACAACGCTTCAAAGTGAAAAGCGGTCAGTTTGTTAGTAAAGGCGACATCATTGCTCAATGCGGTAACTCTGGCAACTCCACAGGGCCACACTTGCACTATGAAGTACGCTTCCTCGGACGAGCACTCAACCCTCAATACTTAATGGAGTGGACGCCAGAAAACTTCAATGACGTCTTTGAAAAAGAGAAAAAAGTGAAATGGGGACCTTTGGTTCAATTGATTGATAACGTTGTACGCCTACAAGTCAATTTAACCAATTCACCCTATCGCGATACCAGTATCAACACAGTATCAAGTGAAGATACGAGTAATACTGCGACGAACTGATTTGTCCATCAACACGAAAAAGAGCAGCTTACGCTGCTCTTTTTGTTTCGGACTCTGCACGGCTAAATGACCCGTGATTAGCCGCGATGAATATTATCATTCGCCTGTTTGAGTAAGTTTTGGCTCTCATTCATAAATTGTTGAGAATAAGTACCAAACCAATCACTCACCTGCTTAAAGCTTTCGATGAATCGCGCTTTGTCTCTGCTATCCAGAATCGCTACTGCATCACCTAAACGCTGATGGAATCGCTTGATCATATCGATATTCTCTTGAGAAGAGAAAATGATATCACCGTACAAGTTCGGATCCTGACCAAACAGTCGTCCCACCATCGCCAATTCAAGGCGGTAGATTGGCGAGCTTAACTTCAACAACTGATCGATGTTCGGATTCTCTTTGCTAAGGTGCATACCGTAAGCAAACGAAGTGAAGTGGCGCAGCGCCTGAATCAACGTCATGCCATGATCGTGCTCTTGTGCATCGATTTGGCACAAGCTTGCGCCCCAAATCCCAAACTGTTGCAATAGCCATTGGTAATGCTCGTGACCACGGCCATCACAGTACACAATAACCTGCTTGGCAAGGCTCGGAACATCTGGGCCAAACATTGGGTGCAAACCAACCACAGGACCTTGATGCACATTCAACATTGCTTGCAGAGGCTTCGATTTGATAGAAGTCAGGTCACACAGAATACAGTCTTGCGGCAAGTTCCCCAGTTTTTCGATCACCCCTTCCGTTAGATGGATCGGCACCGTGACCACGACTAAACCCGCGTTGTCTAGAATCTCATCCGCACGATCCCAGTCTTTACTGCCGAGAACTTTGACCTGGTAGCCCGACAATTTGAACATACGCCCAAACAGGCCACCCAATTGACCATTACCACCAATAATAACAACTGAGCGTAAATCAGGGTTCAAACACTTAAAACCGGAATCTTTCTCGCTGGCATAAGACTCACGCATTGTTCGACGCAGAATATCTTCAATAAGCTGTGGAGGAATTCCCATTTTTTCAGCTTCAGCGCGACGAGAAGCTAACATCGCCGCTTCGCGGTCTGGAGCATAAATTGGCAAACCATGTTCGCTTTTTACTTCCCCAACTTTCTCTACGAGCGCTAAACGCTGAGCCAATAGCTCCAACATTTGCTTGTCGACTGCATCAATCTGATCGCGTAATGCGTTAAGTTCAACTGCCATTGATGTTCCTTAAATCCTGTATTAATTAGCCTTTAGACGATTTTCTAAGAAAGGCACTAGCTCTTCATGTGCATGACGTAATAGTGCCTCAGTTGAATCCCAATTGATACATGCGTCAGTGATAGATACACCGTATTTCATCTCTTCAAGAGCTAAGTCAGAAGATTGATTTCCTTCATTGATATGGCTTTCAATCATAAGACCGATAATAGATTTATTGCCTTCACGGATTTGATGAATCACATCCTCCGCGACTAATGGCTGGCGACGGTAATCTTTACGTGAGTTGGCGTGACTGCAATCCACCATTAATGAAGCATCAAGACCAGATTTCGCCATCTCTTGCTCACACTCAGTGACTGATACCGAATCGTAGTTAGTTTGCTTGCCGCCACGTAAGATCACATGTCCATTAGCATTGCCCTGGGTGGTTAACAGTGCGACTTGTCCCTCACGGTTAATTCCCATAAAACGGTGGCTAGAGGACGCAGCTTGCATCGCGTTAATTGCGGTTGCCAAACTGCCATCGGTGCCATTCTTAAAACCGATTGGCATAGACAGGCCGCTTGCCATTTCACGGTGAGTTTGTGACTCCGTCGTACGAGCACCGATGGCTGCCCAGCTAAAAGTATCCGCCAAGTATTGTGGGCTAATTGGGTCTAGAGCCTCAGTCGCGAGCGGGATTTCCATCTCTGCCAGCTCCACCAGAAGTTCGCGTCCAACATGCAGACCGTGTTCAATATCGAAACTGCCGTCTAGGTGTGGGTCATTGATCAGGCCTTTCCAGCCGACCGTGGTGCGCGGCTTCTCAAAGTAAACACGCATAACAATATACAGTTGGTCACTTAGTTGTTCAGAGAGTGCTTTAAGGCGCTTTGCGTAATCCTTCGCCGCTTCTACGTCGTGGATAGAACATGGACCGCATACAACAAGCAGGCGGTGATCCTTCTTGTGAATAATATTAGCGATAGTTTGACGAGACTCTTGAATAAAGCGACGTGCTTTTTCACTCAAAGGAAGCTTGGTTTTTAGTTCCTCCGGAGTAATAAGAACCTGTTCTTCGATAATATTAATATTGCTCAACTCACTTTTCTGCATAACTCTAACCTGTATATTTATTTTTACACCCAACCAAACCCTTGGTGAGACAACTAAGCTTTAACGACAAGATAACAGGCTAAAAAAGAAAAACAAGCGTACAGAATAAAAAACATTTAGTGTGAATTAAAGTTTACAGTTAAATAAAAAGCCAAAGTATAATTAACTTTGGCTTCTCATCGCTGTTTTGAATCTTTTACAAAAGGTTTAGCTAGTCAAGCGTTTCATCGCTTCACTCGCCGCTTTCCACTCTTGAGATAGCTTAAGTTCGCTTGGAGAAAATGACTGTTTTTTTAGTAATCCATCCGCGAGTGGCACGGTTGAAACCGGTAAGTTGTCTAATACCTCAACGTGCGCTTCTCGTTTATTACACATTAACAACATATCGCAACCAGCTCTCAATGCTTGAGCACCTCGCTCGGCTGGGCTGCCCATAATCGCAGCGCCTTCCATGGTCAAGTCATCCGAAAAAACCAAACCTTTAAAACCCAATTGCTGACGCAGGACCTGTTTTAACCAGTATTCAGAACCGCTGGCTGGTTGAGCATCATAATGTGGGAAAATCACGTGAGCAGGCATCATGGCATCTAAAATACCGGCATCAATTTGCGCTTTGAAGATCGCCATATCTTGTTCAAAAATATCACTGCGCTCGTCGTATGGTGTTTCTAGATGTGAGTCTGCAATCACGCCACCATGTCCAGGGAAGTGTTTGCCTGTCGTTGCCATGCCAACACTCTTCATTCCTTGCATATAAGCAGTGCTATAGCGAAGAATGGTATCGGCATCTTCACCGAATGCGCGGTTACCGATCGCTTTACATTGATGGCCTTGGTCAAGTACCGGGGCAAAGCTTAAATCAATATCATGGGCAATCAGCTCTGCTGCCATTAACCAACCGCCCATACGAGCAAGCTCTTCACCATTTTGATGTTTAGCGTACTCATCAGCAGCAGGAATTAATGAGAAACCTTCACGAAAGCGCTGCACTCGGCCGCCTTCTTGATCCACACCGATCAAAAACGGGCGCTTAGCCGCCTTTCGGATGGATTGAGTAAGTGCTTGAAGCTGTTCGCTATCATGATAGTTGCGAGCAAATAGAATTAAGCCACCAACCGTAGGATGCTCCAAGATTTCTTTGTCTTCAGCGGTCAGTTCATACCCCGCAACGTCAACCCATAACGGTCCCATGTTTTCTCCTCAAAATCGGCTGAATATCTCGTATTCGATGAGGTTATTCGCTTCAGATTTGCTTTACAATAAGTGAATGAAGAATTGACGAGATCGGCTATGAAATTTAACGAACTGTACATTGGTGTGATGTCTGGAACGAGTATGGATGGTGTTGATACCGCTCTAGTTGAAATAAGCGATGAGCACGTTCGCCTGATTGCGCACGACGACTACCCAATGCCCGCAGCACTAAAAGACATGCTGTTATCTGTTTGTACCGGTCAAGCAACAAATTTAAAAGCCATAGGTGAACTTGACCACCAGCTCGGCCACCTATTTGCAGATGCTGTGTTACAGCTACTCAATAAGTCTGGTTACGTCGCAGAGCAAATTCGTGCGATTGGTAATCACGGTCAAACAGTATTCCATCAGCCTACCGGAAACTTGCCGTTTACCACTCAATTGGGCGATGCAAACATTATCGCAGTCAAGACAGGCATTGATACGGTAGCGGATTTTCGTCGTAAAGACATGGCGCTAGGTGGACAAGGTGCCCCACTCGTCCCTGCTTTCCATAAAAGCATTTTTGCGATGCAGGATTCCACAATTGTGGTGCTTAACATTGGAGGCATTGCCAATATCTCGGTACTGCATCCAGAACAACCAGTCATTGGCTATGACACAGGCCCGGGCAATATGTTGATGGACGCATGGTGTGCGCTGCATACTGGGCAAAGCTTCGACGAAGATGCACAATTTGCACTTAAAGGAACGGTAAACGCTACTTTGTTGACTCAATTACTCAAAGAAGCTTACCTCGCCATGCCTGCCCCTAAAAGTACCGGGCGAGAACTGTTCAATATTGACTGGCTGCATCAACAACTGGCCCATCACAATTTACCAATCGAAGACGTACAACGTACACTTTGCGAGTATTCTGCAATTACCATTGCCAACGAAGTCGACAAGTTTTCTCATGGCATCACACCTCAACTATTAGTCTGTGGCGGTGGAGCAAGAAACCCGCTTTTGATGCAGCGACTAGCTAAGTTATTGCCACAATGGAGCGTTGCGACAACGGCAGAAAAAGGTGTTGATGGCGATTACATGGAAGCAATGGCGTTTGCTTGGCTTGCGCAGCGCCATATTCACGGCCTCCCTAGCAACTTACCGGAAGTTACGGGGGCAAGTCGTCTCGCTTCACTGGGTGTACTCTATTCAAAAAATTAAGGGCAATATATCCTAAACAAAAAGGCTTAATTCATTATGACGAACGATGCACTTATCGCAGCTTTATCCCATCTGGTATCTGAAGGGCGAAATCCAGACACCATGGACATCGACTTGCTGCCTTCTCTCGATATTGTTCAACGCATCAACCAACAGGACAAACTCGTTCCTCTTGCCGTTGAAAAAGTATTGCCTGAGATCGCTGAAGCCGTTGATAAGATCACGGAAGCATTTAAGGTCGGAGGTCGGTTGTTTTACATCGGTGCGGGTACCAGTGGTCGACTTGGCGTTTTGGACGCTTCAGAATGCCCACCAACTTTTGGCACAGATCCAGAGATGGTCGTTGGTATTATTGCCGGTGGAAAAGAGGCAATGTTCCGTGCAAAAGAAGGGGCGGAGGACGACCCTACATTAGGCGAGCAAGATCTTAAAGAGAATACGCTAACACAACGCGATGTCGTCGTTGGTATTGCGGCAAGTGGACGAACACCTTACGTGATTGGTGGCTTAGAGTATGCGAACGAGCTTGGTGCCACCACTGTAGCACTATCTTGTAACCCTGACTCTCCGATTGCAGATATTGCCGATATTGCGATTAGCCCCGTTGTTGGACCTGAAGCGTTAACGGGGTCCACTCGCTTAAAATCAGGGACGGCACAAAAACTCGTACTGAACATGCTCACTACCGCAAGCATGATTCGCCTGGGCAAAAGTTATCAGAACTTAATGGTAGATGTGAAAGCGACGAATGCAAAGCTAGTTGCAAGAGCGGCTCGTATTGTTATGCAAGCAACAGATTGTACTAACCAAGAGGCTAAAACGGCGCTCAAAGAAACGGACTACGACGCCAAGTTAGCTATTTTGATGATTTTAACCGGGCTGGATAAAGAAAGCGCGACTGAGCAACTGAAAGCCAAACAAGGATATTTAAGAAAAGTCGTGATCGAGCAAGCTAATCAATCTTAATCAATAAAGCGCCTCACTTATTTAAAAGTCAGGCGCCTTTTATGGCTTAATTTAGTAGTTCAATCGTTCAATGTGAGTAATACCGACTTTACCTTCAAGGTCGCTGAACATATGAACCATTGCTGGGTATGGTTGTGCTCCAGGGTAGACAACTTCTGCATTACAGAAAAACGCATAGTTTTGTCCGGCTACGACTTGAGTGGCCACAACCAAAGGGGAGTATTTGACACCGACAAACCCCTCGATACCTTTAGCAAATACTTCTTTATTCTCTGCTGTGAGTTCATGAAATGGACTCCAGCCACCAGCCATTTGCGTTGACATAATGTGATTCCTTTTTTTCTGTGCTCACTATCAAGCAATATGAACATAGTTTAATAAGGAAGATTTTGCCACATTTATGTGATGCAGACAGTGTAACAACGGCTTTATTGACTATTAATTTGAGTATTCATTCCAACCACGTTGCCATTCCATGCGGAATTTTTGCGCTTGCTCAGTACCTTCACAAACCCCTTCGTAATACTGACCAGATAACCCCATTTGATACGCAAAAGCAGGATTACAGTACTCACGTAAACCTTCTAAATAACCTTGGTCGTAGTCACTTTGCTTAACACTACCCAACTCACGAAGCTCGCTCATCGTGCGCGATGTGTGTCCGGTTATGCCATCTTGATATCCGATCTGATGCCAATCTCCCGACTTGGCAAGATCTGCTGTCGTTGCTGTGCATCCTGCAAGTAAAGCCAGTGCCAGACCTACCGTTACCTTTTTCATGGTTCTTCCTTAAGTAATTGTTTTCAAAAATAAGCTTACCACTAATTATTGGCGCTTGCCGCTGAGCTTGCAGATTTAACCACTGATGACTCAAATCAGCCGCTCAAGACTGTCATCAACCTTTCGCCATTTTTAAAAACCGCTCAAGCAGCATATCGACCACTCAGTGCTCTATTCGACCACTCATCTACTAACCGAATGCATTTAACACAAGTGACGCATAACATGCATCCTGAGATTAAAAAATTACCCTACCCAACTAAGACCAAGGACAATTGCTATGATGTGGTTTCTAACCTGTGTCGCAGCCCTAATCGGCGGATACTTCATCTACGGCGCTTTCGTCGAGAAGATTTTCGGCATCAATGAAAAACGCCAAACGCCAGCTCACACCAAATCGGACGGTGTTGACTTCGTTCCAATGTCAACAAAGAAAGTTTACCTAGTTCAACTACTTAACATCGCAGGTGTTGGTCCAATTTTTGGCCCGATCATGGGGGCACTATACGGTCCTGCGGCGATGCTTTGGATTGTAGTCGGTTGTATTTTTGCTGGTGCAGTACACGATTACTTCTCAGGCATGCTTTCAGTGCGTAACGGCGGTGCATCTGTACCTACCATTACAGGTCGCTACCTAGGTAATGGCGCAAAACACTTTATGAATATTTTTGCCATTGTCCTATTGCTTCTAGTTGGCGTAGTGTTCGTTTCAGCCCCTGCTGGCATGATTACTAACCTCATCAATGATCAAACAAGCTTGAGCGTAAGCATGACTACAATGGTTATTGCTATTTTTGCTTACTACATCATTGCGACGATTGTTCCTGTCGATAAAATCATTGGTCGTTTCTACCCACTGTTTGGCGCCCTACTTATCTTTATGTCTGTTGGTCTAATGACAGCCGTTGCTTTCTCTAGCGAACACACAGTAATGGGTGACTTCCAAGTTTCGGACATGTTCTCTAACCTCAACCCAAATGACATGCCGTTATGGCCTGCATTGTTCATCACTATCGCATGTGGCGCTATCTCTGGCTTCCACGCAACTCAGTCTCCACTGATGGCGCGTTGTATGGAAAATGAGAAAAACGGTCGCTTCGTATTCTACGGTGCAATGATTGGTGAAGGTGTTATCGCGCTAATTTGGTGTGCTATCGCTCTGTCTTTCTTCGGCTCTCTAGACGCTCTATCAGAAGCTGTGAAAAACGGTGGCCCTGGTAACGTGGTATACAGCGCATCATTTGGTCTGCTAGGTGTGTTCGGTGGTATCCTTGCGTTCCTGGGTGTGGTTATCCTACCAATTACGTCTGGCGATACAGCGTTCCGTTCAAGCCGCTTGATCCTTGCTGAATACTTCAACATGGAACAAAAAACGCTACGTAACCGTCTACTGATGGCACTTCCACTGTTCGTTATCGGCGGTATCTTAACTCAAGTAGACTTCGGCATTATCTGGCGCTACTTCGGTTTTGCAAACCAAACAACAGCGGTAATGATGCTTTGGACTGCGTCCGCTTACCTACTGCGTCACAACAAGCTGCACTGGATTACCACTATCCCAGCTATCTTCATGACCACGGTATGTGTCACGTTCATCTTAAACAACAGCTCGCTAGGTTTTGGTCTGCCAATGCAACTATCAACTATCGTAGGTATTGTGTTTGCCCTAGCTGTGACAGGTTACGTTATCAAAACCTCTAAGGGTAAAGGTGAAACTGAACTGGCTGACGAAGAGAAACCACAAGCCGTATCAGAAACAGCGTAATACTCGTCACATCTGAGTGACTAAGATAGGAGCCTGCCAATTGCAGGCTCTTTTTGTTTTATACCCAAGTCACTTTAAGGTTCAGAAAGCACAGCGCAGCATCATTTACTTAGCTGTTCTTATCTATCTGAGCCAAGCATCTTGAGGTTACTTAGGTATACAATAACAACATTGATTCTAGGTTAGGTTCACTATGGAACTGGTCATCTCCCTTTTACAACAGATGTGTGTGTACTTAGTTTTGGCTTACATGCTAAGTAAAACGCCAATCATCTTACCTTTGCTGAGTATTTCTTCGCGCTTAAGCCACCGCCTAATTTGTTACGTACTCTTCTCTGGCTTTTGTATTCTCGGCACCTATTTCGGTCTGCACATCAACGATGCTATTGCCAATACTCGTGCGATCGGCGCAGTTATGGGCGGGCTGTTTGGTGGACCTGTTGTAGGTTTCGCCGTCGGATTTACTGGTGGCATCCATCGATACTCTCTTGGTGGCTTTACTGACCTAGCCTGCGCAATTTCAACCACCGCCGAGGGCGTAATTGGTGGCTTGCTCCACGTTTACCTTATCAAGCGAAATAAAGGCGCATTGCTGTTTAATCCAAGCGTCGTATTCAGCGTCACGTTTGTTGCAGAAGTGGTGCAAATGATTTTGCTGCTCGCCGTCGCGAAACCTTTTGATCAAGCCTATGAACTGGTGTCCGCTATTGCAGCGCCTATGATCATCGCGAACTCATTTGGTGCGGCGTTGTTCATGAGTATCCTGCAAGACAGAAAAGCAATCTTTGAAAAGTTTTCTGCGACGTTTTCGCGTCGAGCGCTCACCATTGCTGATCGCTCAGTGGGAATTCTAAGCAACGGCTTCAACACCGAAAACGCAGAGAAAATCGCACGTATTATTTACGAAGAAACCAAAGTGGGCGCTGTCGCGATTACTGACCAAGAAAAGATCTTGGCGTTTGTGGGCATTGGCGATGATCACCATAAACCGAACACGCCGATTTCATCGCAAAGCACATTAGACTCCATGGAGAAAAACGACATCATTTATCTTGATGGTGCGGAGCGTCCATACCAATGCTCCATTGCAAAAGATTGCAAGCTCGGATCTGCGCTGATCATCCCACTGCGTGCAGGGAAAGAGGTCATTGGTACCATAAAGCTGTATGAACCGAAGCGTAAATTGTTCTCGACGGCCAACATGTCGATGGCGGAAGGAATAGCCCAGCTTCTATCTAGCCAAATCCTTTATGGCGATTACCAACAACAACAAGCCTTACTCGCCCAAGCAGAAATAAAATTGCTTCACGCTCAGGTGAATCCACACTTTTTGTTTAATGCACTCAATACTATTAGTGCGATTACTCGTCGTGACCCTGACAAAGCGCGCGAGCTAATCCAAAATTTATCGCACTTCTTCCGCAGCAATTTAAAGCAGAACATTAATACCGTGACGCTAAAGGAAGAGCTTGCACATGTGAACTCGTACTTGAGCATCGAAAAAGCGCGTTTTACGGACCGCTTAGAGGTTGAAATCGATATTCAACCTGAATTGCTGGACATCAAATTACCAAGCTTTACACTCCAGCCTTTGGTTGAGAATGCCATTAAGCATGGCATTTCAAACATGCTTGAAGGTGGTAAAGTTCATATATACAGCGAAGCACACCCACAAGGTCACTTGATTACCGTCGAAGACAACGCAGGCAGTTTTGAACCGCCAAAAGAAAACCACTCAGGGCTAGGTTTAGAAATTGTCGACAAACGTCTCACTAATCAATTTGGACGTGATGCAGCGCTAAAAATTACGTGCGAGCCACATCAATTTACTAAAATGAGCTTTATCATTCCCCCAAAATCATAAAAGCACGCTGAAGCAATAAAGGTAATGTTGGATGTTAACCGCACTCGTCATTGATGATGAACAGTTTGCTCGTGAAGAGCTAGCAGAGTTACTGGATGAAACAGGCCAAGTTGAGGTCGTGGGCGATGCCTCAAACGCAATCCTTGGCCTAAAAAAAATCAATGAACTCAAGCCTGATGTGGTGTTTCTCGATATCCAAATGCCTCAAGTCACGGGGATTGAATTACTTGGAATGCTTGATCCAGAAACCATGCCTTATGTGGTTTTTGTCACGGCTTATGATCAGTATGCGATTCAAGCATTTGAAGACAATGCCTTTGATTACTTGCTCAAACCTGTCGACCCATGCCGGTTAACTAAAACGGTCAAACGACTAAACAAAGTCATTAGCCAATCCGCCCTAACGCAACAACTGTCTGCTATTACACCTGACACGTTGGATCAGATACCGTGCATCGGACACAACCGCATCGTTATCATGGCCACCGACACGGTGGAATGTGCTTACAGTGATATCAGCGGCGTGCATGTACGCTCCACCAGCCAAACCGCGAGCACCCAACTGACATTAAAAACGTTGGAAGAGAAAACCCCTCTAGTCCGCTGCCATCGTCAATACTTAGTCAGTATTAAAGCGATTAGCGAAATCAAGTTACTGGAAAATGGGTTAGCGGAAATCATCACCAAAACAGGCTTTGAGATACCAGTAAGCCGCCGCTACTTAAAGGTGCTCAAAGAGATGCTCGGCATTAGCCACTAACACAAAAACTTCACACATCATCGCTGAATTTCCGCTAACGTATAAATAGGACGCTCTGAAAAGACGAGGCGATGATGTATAAAGTTTTATTCATATGTAAGCACAACGCTGGACGAAGCGTCCTCGCGGAGTCAATCGCAACCAATATCCTGTCAGCAGATTTTAGTGTCACCAGTGGAGGCTCACATCCCACAGGCAAGGTGCACCCAGTGGTGCAAAAATATTTAGATGACCACCAACTCCCCATTCCGCATATCCACACACATTCATGGGAGGAGCGAACTCAGTTTCTTCCCGACATCGTTATTATTCTCTGTGATTCTTTACATCAAGAAACCGCTCCTCAGTGGCTTGCGGGGGGTGTTCGAGTAAACTGGCAAGTTGATGCTTTTCCGACCGATGGTTCTGATGAAGACATGTACGCACATTGCGAAAAGGTTGCTCAATCGCTTGAGCGAAGAATCACGAAGATGTCTGATATGATTATCGATGGTTTAGGAAAAGACCAAATTCGTGATTACCTAAATGAGTTAAGAGAGATGTAAAAAAGGCGACCCACAGGTCGCCTTTTGAATATTCGATAAATGGAGACTAATCCACTTGCTTGATTTGCAGTTCTTTAGGTACTTCAAAGAACATATTCTCTTCACGGCCAAGTACTTCATCAACCGCTTCGGCACCAACGAGTTCTTTGATTCGCTCTAGAATCTGATTAACGAGCTCTTCCGGAGCAGATGCTCCCGCAGTCACGCCGACCTTTGTTTTGCCTTCGAACCACTCAGGTTTGATATCTTCCGGACAGTCGGTTAAGTAGCCAGGTGTCCCTAGCTTTTCAGCTAGCTCTTTAAGACGTGTAGAGTTTGATGAGTTTTTAGAACCCACCACAACCATCACATCTACGTCACCAGCTAATTCACGTACGGCATCTTGGCGGTTTTGTGTCGCGTAACAGATATCGTCTTTACGTGGACCTTGGATATCTGGGAACACGCGGCGTAGCTCTTCGATAACATCGGCAGTTTCATCGACAGAAAGCGTCGTTTGGCTTACGTAATGAAGATCGGATGGATCTTTCACAATCGCCTTCAGTTTCTCAACATCGGCCGGAGTTTCAACCAAGTACATACCACCGGTTTCACTGGCGTATTGCCCCATCGTACCTTCGACTTCAGGGTGACCTGCGTGACCAATCAGAACCACTTCCATATTACGACGGCTCGCACGCGCCACTTCCATATGCACTTTAGTTACTAAAGGACACGTTGCGTCAAATACGGTCAAATCACGCTGCTTGGCTTCCTGACGAACTGCCTGCGATACACCATGAGCGGAGAAAATCACAATGTTGTTGTCTGGCACTTCGTGCAGTTCTTCAACGAAGATAGCACCACGCTGTTTTAGACCTTCAACCACAAAACGGTTATGCACCACTTCATGACGCACATAAATCGGTGGCTGATACATCTCTAGCGCACGCTCTACGATGCTAATCGCGCGGTCAACACCAGCACAGAAACCACGTGGGTTAGCTAACAGGATTTTCATTTCATTGCTCATGGAAGTTATCTTTTATTTGGTTCGCTATTCTACTGACAAAATTTCAACTTCGAAAGTCACGTCTTGTCCCGCTAGAGGATGGTTGAAGTCCACAGTGACTGAATCGCCTGCAATCTCTGTAATAATGCCCGGGATTTCCATGCCATCAGGGCCACTGAAGGCCATGATTGTACCAACTTCCACTTCTGCATCACCTACAAATTTAGTGCGATCCATATAGTGAATATGATCAGGGTTTGGCATACCAAACGCGTCTTCTGCCTTTAGCTCAATCGCTTTTTGTGCGCCTGTTTCGAGGCCTATCAAGCACTGCTCAAAGTTTTCACTCAAGCTGCCATCACCCATAACAAATTTCGCTGGTTTACCCATGTTATGAGTACTATCTGCAACCGATCCGTCTTTCATTTTAATCGTAAAGTGAAGGGTTACTACCGATTCATTGGTTATTGTTGTCACGTTAATGCTTCCTTGTTCTTGGGTTATTACGCTGTCAGCTTGGTCTTTTTATACATTGATATGCTGATTGGCGCTCCAACATAATAAAAAGCGTCGCTCGAATCAACGGACGACGCTTAGGGTTATTCGATATACCGCAAAAGATTACTTGTCAGCGTCTTTTTTACGGAAGCCATCCAGAATAATCATTGCCGCACCAATACAGATCGCCATGTCAGCAAGGTTGAATGCTGGCCAGTGGTAGTTACCCCAGAAGAAGTCTAGGTAATCAACAACAAAGCCATGAACGACGCGGTCAAACACGTTGCCCACTGCACCACCAATAATCAGTGCATAAGCAATGTTGTTCCATTTTTCTTTTGCTGGAAGCTTACTCATCCAGTAGGTCAAAAGACCCGTAACAACAAACGCGATACCTGTAAATAACCAGCGCTGCCAACCAGCTTGATCGCTCAAGAAGCTGAAAGCGGCACCGTAGTTATGAACGTAAAGTAGGTTGAAGAATGGCAACACCTCAATTCGGTTTGCCCATCCGTAGCCCATGTTGTCCATCACCACCAATTTGATGCCAATATCTGCAATAAATACCAGAATTGCTAACCACAGCCAGCGAACTCCAGATTGCTTTAACGTCAGTGCTTTTTCACTCATTACTTTACCTACAAACAGCCCCAGTAAATACTGGGGCTGTTAATTTTAAAAAAAGTTCAGTCGTTCTAGGCAATTACGCGAATTTACGTACTTCACCTTCGCCGTCTACGTTAGACACACAACGACCACAGATTTTCTCGTGACCTTCAATTGTGCCTACGTCTGGCGTGTGGTGCCAACAACGATCACACTTCTCGCCTTCAGCTGCTGCTACTTCAACAAATAAGCCTTCGATATCCGTCGCTTGTGCTGCATCAGTCTTCTCACCCAGAGGCTTAACTTTCGCAGCAGAGGTTAGTAGAACAAAGCGCAGTTCATCTTCAAGTTTGTTGATCTTCGCCGCTAGTGCGTCATCAGCAAATAGAGTCACTTCAGCTTGTAGTGCACCACCAATGGTTTTCTCTTTACGCGCATCTTCTAGAAGTTTGTTAACCGCACCACGAACCGCTTGGATCTCAGTCCAGAATTCGTTGTTCAGCTCTTCACCTTCAGCAAGACCGAATAGGCCGTCGAACCACTCACCAGTGAATACGAACTTGTCGCGTTGACCTGGCATTTCGTTCCAGATTTCATCTGCAGTGAACGACATGATTGGCGCCATCCAACGAACTAGCGCTTCTACGATGTAGTAAAGCGCAGTCTGACAGCTACGTTGAGCGTTGCCGCCACGTTTTGCTGTGTACTGACGGTCTTTAATTACGTCTAGGTAGAAAGAGCCCATTTCGATTGAACAGAATTGCATTAGACGCTGAGTCACACCGTGTGTGTTGTACTCTTCGTATGCTTTAACGATCTCTTCTTGTGCTGCTAGTGCACGACCAACCGCCCAGCGATCTAGCGCAACCATCTCTTCAACAGGAACGATGTCTGTTTCAGGGTTGAAGCCGCTCAGGTTAGCTAGGAAGAAACGCGCTGTGTTACGGATACGACGGTACGCATCTGCGCTGCGTTTTAGGATTTCATCAGAAACCGCAACTTCACCAGTGTAGTCTGTTGAAGCAACCCATAGACGAAGAATGTCAGCACCTAGCTTGTTAGTTACGTCTTTTGGCGCAACCACGTTACCGATAGATTTAGACATCTTACGCCCCTGACCATCAACCACGAAACCATGTGTCAGTACTTGTTTGTAAGGCGCTTCGTCTTTCATCGCGATAGATGAAATTAGAGAAGACTGAAACCAACCACGGTGCTGGTCAGAACCTTCTAGGTATAGGTCTGCACTATTGCCGTTGTACTCTTCACGAGCATCAACAACTGAGAAGTGAGTGACACCAGAATCGAACCATACGTCTAGCGTATCTAGTACTTTTTCGTATTGGTCCGCGTCAGCACCTAGTAGTTCAGCTGCATCGACATCCCACCATGCTTGAATGCCTTTCTCTTCAACCAGCTTCGCGACTTTCTCGATCAGCTCTAGCGTGTTTGGATGAAGTTCTGCTGTTTCTTTATGAACAAACAGAGCAATTGGCACACCCCAAGTACGTTGACGAGAGATACACCACTCAGGGCGACCTTCGATCATACCTTCGATGCGGCTTTGACCCCACTCAGGCATCCACTCTACATTCTTGATTGACTCTAATGCTTTAGCACGTAGGCCAGCTTGGTCCATAGAAACGAACCATTGAGGTGTAGCACGGAAGATGATTGGGGTCTTATGACGCCAACAGTGTGGGTAGCTGTGCTCGTAAGCGTGGTGGTGTAGTAGTGCACCTTTTTCTTTTAGTACTTCTACTACTGCATCGTTCGCTTTAAATACGTGCTGACCAGCAAATAGCTCTGTATCTGGTAGGTAAACACCGTTTGAGCCAACTGGGTTTGCTACTTCTAGGTTGTACTTGTTACCAACCGCGAAGTCTTCTTGACCGTGACCAGGAGCAGTGTGAACAACACCAGTACCTGAATCAGTCGTAACGTGATCACCAAGGATCGCCGGTACAGTGAAATCGTAGAATGGGTGTTGGAATTGAGAAAGCTCTAGGTCCGCACCTTTAGCAAAGCCAAGGTTGTGGAAGTGCTCGATACCCGCACGGTCCATTACGTCTTTCGCCAGCTCAGCAGCAACGATGATACGCTCGGCGTTGTCGCCTTCTGTTTGGATAAGTACGTACTCTAGATCATCACGTAGACATACTGCGCGGTTTGCTGGCAGTGTCCAAGGTGTTGTTGTCCAGATAACGATAGATACGTCACCGTGACCTTCATGACCTTCTGTCAGTTCAAATTTAGATAGCAGTGCCGCTTCGTCAGCCGCTTTAAAACGAACGTCGATAGATGGCGATACTTTATCTTTGTATTCTACTTCCGCTTCAGCAAGAGCAGAACCACAGTCTGTACACCAGTGAACAGGTTTGAAACCTTTTAGCAGGTGACCATTGCTTGCGATCTTACCAAGAGCACGAATAATGTTCGCTTCAGTTGCGAAATCCATAGTGCGGTATGGCTTGTCCCACTCACCCATGATACCAAGGCGTTTGAAGCTCTCTTTCTGACCTTCAACCTGACCTGCTGCGTATTCACGACATTTCTCGCGGAATTCCGCTGCTGTCACTTTTTGGCCTGGCTTACCTACTTTCTTCTCTACCATTAATTCGATTGGTAGACCGTGGCAGTCCCAGCCTGGGATGTAAGGTGCGTCAAAACCTGAAAGTGTTTTGGATTTAATAATAATGTCTTTAAGAATCTTGTTTAGTGCGTGACCAATATGAATGTCACCATTTGCGTAAGGAGGGCCATCGTGCAATACGAATGACTTTTTGCCTTTCTTAGCTTTACGGATTTCACCGTAAAGATCTTCTTTGTACCAACGCTTAAGCATTTCTGGCTCACGATTGGCCAGGTTGCCGCGCATTGGAAACCCTGTTTCAGGTAAGTTCAGGGTATCTTTATACTCACTCATCGATTCTTAATTCCGTTATATTGGGCGAAAATTAGACATTATGTTGAACGGTGGAATAAACCGCTCAACGCTTAAGCTGACGCAGCCACACCCTTGCTGCTTCAGCATCCAATTCGATTTGTTGTTTAAGTGCTTCAAACGACTCAAACTTTTGCTCATCTCGAAGTTTATGCAAAAGTTCCACTTCTAGTTGCTTGCCATATAAATTGGCATGAAAGTCGAATAAGTGCACTTCTAACTGTTGGCGAACACCATTGACGGTTGGTCTTTGACCAATATTAGCAACACCACCAACTGGCTTATTTCCTAAGCCAAGCGCTTGAACAACATAGACTCCGGAAACCGGAGAAACACAGCGTTTCAAAGGAATATTTGCAGTAGGGAACCCAATGGTTCGACCTAGCTTTCTTCCGTGAGAAACACGACCGCTGATGCTGTAGTTTCTTCCCAGCATCTGTTGCGCGGAATGCAAATCGTCACGCGCCAGCGCTTGACGGATAGCCGTACTGCTGACACGTAATTGTTGTAAACAAAAGCTCTGGGTACTTACGACATCAAAGCCGTATTTTTCCCCTGCTTCCTGCAGCATTGCAAAGTTACCTGTACGGCCTTTGCCAAAGCAGAAATCATCACCAACGACAAGAAACTTAACACCCAAACGCTCGACCAACAAGTCACGGATAAACTCTTCCGCGGTTAAACTTGCAAAATGGCGATTGAAATTGACACACAGTAAGCGGTCAATATCGAGCTTACTCAATTGCACGAACTTATCGCGTAATCGCGTCAACCTTGCAGGTGCCTTGTCTTTGGCAAACAGCTCCATCGGCTGAGGTTCAAAGGTCATCACAACAGAAGGCAAGGATAGCCTGTCCGCTTGCTCAGACACTTGCTGCAATACTTGTTGATGGCCTTTATGGACACCATCGAAATTGCCAATAGTCAGCACACAACCATGATGTCGCGGGTTGATATTGTGAATGCCTCTAATCAGTTCCATTGGATACTGCTTTCTGCCTCTGTTTTACTTTACACTGTGTGAAACTGACGGATTATATACTAATCACCCTCAGTCTGTCCCAGCTTTTAGGTCTTTTAAACGCGCACCAGTTAAAAATAGAACCACTAGGTAAACTACGGCTCCTAAACCGATCAACATCCCTAGCACCGCGCTTCGGTGAGCAAAGCTCCAGCCCAGCCATACTGACATATCTTCCAGTTGCCATAAGATTGCCGCCACCATCGCCGCGCCAGCAATAGCTAAACGTATAATAAAGAAGACGGTTCGCTTAGTGATTTGGTATACCTCTGCGATGTGCAGGCCACGATACAGCAGTGCCATATTCACAAATGCCGATAGTGCCGTCGCGATAGCCAAGCCAACGTAGCCATAGAAGTACGCAAAAATTGCATTAAATACCATGTTGGTCACCATCGCAATGATGCCGTATTTCACTGGCGTTTTAGTGTCTTGACGCGAGTAATAACCCGGAGCGAGCACTTTAATCAGCATAAAGTTCAACAAGCCTGAAGCGTAAGCAAAGAGTGACAATGATGCTTGATGTACGTCTTGTGGCGAAAACTCACCTCGCATGAATAACACCATCAACATAGGTTTTGCCAGTACCATCAAACCAAGCATTGCAGGAAGGCCAAGTAAGATCACCATGCGCACCCCCCAGTCCATGGTTTGTGCGAATCCTTCATTTTGTGCGTCAACATGTTTGCGTGATAATGCTGGTAAAATCACCGTTGCAATAGCAATACCAAACAGACCTAACGGGAATTCCAACAAGCGATCTGAATAGTACAACCAACTGATCGAACCGGTTTGCAGAAAGCTGGCAATAAAAGTATCAAACAACAAGTTGATTTGGCTTACCGACACACCGAACAAAGCAGGAATCATTAAGGTTCGGATCTTCACCACGCCCGGATCGCGCCAGCCCCATTTCGGCTTAACCATAACCCCCGCTTTAATAAGGAAAGGGATTTGAAATAAGAACTGAACCAAACCACCAAGGAAAACACCGATGGCAAGGCCAATCTCTGGCTGTGACATCTGCGGCGAGATAAACCATGCTGCCAAAATGATCATTACGTTGAGGAAGACGGGAGTAAACGAAGAAACCGCAAACTTACCTAGTGTATTGAGAATGGCTCCCGATAGGGCAACAAAAGTGATGAACCATAAATAAGGAAAGGTAATCTTGAGCATCACGCTAGCAAGTTCGAACTTCTCAGCCGCGGGACCACCATGCATCCAGTCTAGGAACCAACCAAAACCAAACAGTGCAGTCACCACTCCGGAACCTAGAACACCTAAGATGGTAACAATTGAGACTATCACCCCTAATGTACCCGCCGCACGAGCAATGAGCTCCCGAGTTTTATCCATGTCGCCTTGAGCATGGCTTTCCGTTAAAACAGGTACAAACGCTTGGGAAAAAGCACCTTCAGCAAACAAACGTCGTAAAAAATTAGGAATTTTATTGGCGAAGAAAAAGACGTCTGCGCTTGCTCCTGCCCCCATTAAATTTGCCACTACAACATCACGAACTAGGCCAAGAACGCGGGAAATAAATGTCATAGCACTGACGATCATGCCAGACTTGAGTAGTCGTTTACTCACTGTAACCTCGGAATATCACCATAAGACAGCTAACCCTATACTGTTTCTCTGACAGGTGCTGCAAATAGACGTCAAAAATCTATCCGCGGGTTGTAAGGAATAAGTGTGCCTTTCGCGGATAATTATTAGCATTGGTATAAAAATGCTGTTAGAATCCCCGCCATCTTAACCGCGATAACCTCTCTTACCAAAATTTGTTTTGGCTTAGATCGGTTTTTGCACAAATCATTTGACATTTAAGCGCAAATGAGGGATATTCCTCGCCCTTAAATTGTCACAGAACTAAGTTTTTGGGAGTTAGACCCTTGGCAAATAGTAAATCTGCTAAGAAGCGCGCTATCCAAGCTGAGAAACGTCGTCAGCACAATGCTAGCCGTCGCTCAATGATGCGTACTTACATGAAGAAAACTGTTGCTGCTATCGAAGCAGGCGACAAAGAAGCTGCAACTGCTGCATTCGCTGTAGTTACACCTATCCTAGACCGCATGGCAACTAAAGGCCTTATTCACAAGAATAAAGCAGCTCGCCATAAGTCTCGTTTCGCTGCACAAATCAAAGCTCTTTAATAGAGTCCTGATTTTACAGTGAAGAAAAAACCGACCTTGTGTCGGTTTTTTTATATCTACAAAGTTTTCTTAATAAAAAAAGCTGGCAATGCCAGCTTTTCTTTTTCTGAATGTCCCATTTAAAGACATCAGCTTATTCATTACCCATATAACGCTCAAACTAGAAAGCACTAATAAAACACTTGAGAACAAAGCAAATTGGTCGATGAGTAGTACCCTATCATCAAAAGTTTAACGCCACTCTCAAATATTCCAACAAGTTAGATTCACACTCTAAGATGAGCAGTATATTAGGACTATTTAATTAATGTTGAGCACTCTCAGCACAATAAAGACTATGCAGTGTTTTTATTAACGCTTTCACTTCATCACTCTTTAATGTGTAGTACACCGTTTGTGCTTCTTTCCTTGTCGTGACTAACTCATCACGACGAAGCCAAGCAAGATGCTGAGATAATGCCGACTGGCTTAGCTCTAACTTTGCACACAGCTCTCCCACGGACAGCTCTTGGTTATGCAGCATACAAAGGATTTGTAGGCGTCTCTCGTTTGCCATCGCTTTGAGCAACACGACGGCTTTTGCGGAGTTCTGCTCCATTTCTTGTAGATTCATGTGTTGGACCTCTAGCTACAACTTACTTATTCCAACCCTGGCCAGCTTGTTGTGTTGCACTGATTTATATATCTAAGAAAATCAAGATACACTCCCAGAGTCTTCATTATTAGAACCTCTAATTTAGTTGTTAGTGATACACCAATATTATCCACCAAGGATTTTAATTGGTGCGCCATCAATAATTAATAGTTTTGCTCACTAAAACAAGTATCTTGCTTACTTAGATATTATTTAGAATTATATTTTTATTGATAGTAATCTATTTATTTACGCAACGATACGGGTTTACTCAAACATTTGACTGAAATCAGCATCACAAACATTTTTTACCGCGGGGTGTTGGATCATTCGTTCCGCAAAAATCACGTAGTACTCTTCTTTTAGCCCATCGACATGGCCAATTAGCTGTAAATTTCGGTCGTCTTCAATCTCCGACATGTATACGGTCGGTGCCAAGAAAATCACATCGTCGTGGTACCGAGCAAAAGCTTTCATCAACGCAACATCATCAAACTCCCCCAGCACATTGGCTTGAAGGCCTTGACGATCAAACCATTGAATAACTTTACGCCCCATAGCCGTTCGGCTCGCGGGAATCAGAAGTTTTTTTTGTTCCAAGATCTCAGGAAATCGCACATTTTCAATTTCAGAAGAAGCAAAAAAGCTCATGCTACTTTCACCTAACTTTTTGCTATAAAGGCCAGGACTTTGAGTAGAATCAACGGGACAATCCGAAAGGATCATATCTAGCTTGTGCTGAGAAAGGCGTTCAAGTAGCAGTTCGTGGGTTGATTCATAACAGCGTAAATGAATACTGTTATCTTCCGGGACGGTCGTCATCAGTACTTTACTGACCAAGCGTTTAGATAATGCATCGGCTACACCAACTTCAAATAGAATGTTCGAGTGCTGGCTGTAATTGACGATATCTAACATCTCATAGCTCAAACCGAACATCCGGTCGGCGTACTTAAACACAAGCTGACCTAACTCAGTGGGCTCAACTGTACGACCATTGCGCTTGGTTAACTTTCCTTTCATGCGCTCTTCAAGCGCTTTAATCTGTCCTGTCACGGTTTGCGGTGTCAGGAAGAGCGCGTCAGCCGCCTTAGTTACAGAGCCCTGTTTGCACACCATCCAGAAATAATAGAGATGGTTGTAGTTTAGATGTGACATGATCGAGTCCCGAAAAGAAAGTGATACTTTTTATACCAAATGTGACAGAGACAAACAATAAACTCGACAAAACCATACAATACCTTACAAAAGCATAAGTTTTACCGAAAGTATAAAGTCAATACTGTCATAAAAGTTGAACTGAGGCGCATTTTCTCTACAAAAAAACGCAAAAACCAAACAAAACGAAACCAAAATTTAACCACTAAAATCAACAAGTTAAAAATTAATTTTCTTCTTCTTTTACGCCATTATCAAAAAGAACAATAAAAATCTCTCACAGCAAGAAATCTGTAATATTACTGAAATATTTGTTCTCTAACATCGCCCGCAGATTCAACTACAGACCGAAAAATGAACTGAAAGGTCAACGGAGAAAATTATGATGAACCAAGCTACTTCAACAGTGGCACCAATTTCGAGCACAGCTCGTTGGTTACGCTGGGCTAACTTGGCATTCATGTTATATCTGCTTCTTCTAGCAGTATCTATGGTTGGTAGTGGCTTTAAATGGGCAACTGGCGATCAAGCTAAGGTGCTATTTGAATTTGCCGCACACCCAGTTGCAGGTCTAATGATCGGCTTGGTGGCAACAGCCTTAATTCAGTCTTCAAGTACTGTAACGTCTATTATTGTAGGCTTGGTTGCAGGTGGCTTACCTGTAGAAACCGCTATCCCTATGGTGATGGGTGCTAACATTGGTACCACAGTGACCAATACGCTTGTATCTCTTGGCCACGTGCGCTGTAAAGAAGAGTTCAAACGTGCATTTGCAAGTGCAACCATTCACGACTTCTTCAACTTGCTTGCTGTCGCTATTTTCCTTCCGTTGGAAATGATGTTCGGCATTTTAGAGAAAGTTTCTCACTGGCTTGTTTCTCCACTGCTTGCTACTGGTGATATGAGCATTAAAGGCTTCAACTTTATTAAACCAATTACAAAGCCAGTCGTAGGCGCAATTAAAGAGCCACTTTCTACCTTCGGTGATACTGTTGGCGGCGTCATGCTTATTGCTTTGGGTATTGCGACTATCTTCGTTGCAATCACAGTGATGGGTAAATTAATGAAGAGCCTAATGGTTGGTCGCGCACGTGAAATTTTGAAAAACGCCATCGGTCGTGGTCCTATTCACGGCATCGTATCAGGCTCAATCGTGACCGTTCTAGTACAATCTTCCTCAACCACGACAAGTTTAATGGTTCCGTTGGTTGGTACTGGCGTGTTGAAAGTACGAGATATCTACCCTTTCACTCTGGGTGCTAACATTGGTACTTGTATTACGGCACTACTAGCAGCGACAGCGGTATCTGGAGAGTTCGCAGTATTCGCACTTCAAATCGCTCTAGTCCACTTAGTATTTAACATCATGGCGACGCTGTTTATCTTTGGAATTCCATTCCTACGTGAGATTCCGGTTAAAGGCGCTGAGATGATTTCTGAAATGGCTATTAAGAATAAAGCTGTTGTTGGTGGCTACCTAATGTCAGTATTCGTTATTCTACCAGGTGCGATTCTAGCCCTAACAACGTAACAACAACGACATACCATCGCTTATTGTTTAGGCTCCACATCGTGGAGCCTTTTTTATGATAATTAAACTGTTCAAATCGATTGTCCGGTGATAATTTGAGCCACATCAGCATGCTTATGCTGAGCTATCTCATTTGGAGTCGACAACATGACGCAGCTTAATGACGCTATTTCTGATCAGCTACTCGCAATAGACGAAAACCTAACCCAACTGGTTGCTGATATTGATATCCTCAGTAGCGTGAATCCTCTTAATTATGCTCAAGAAAGAGAACGTTTCATTAAAAACAAATATTCTCAAGAGCCTAATTTTCAATATTCAATTACTAATGTAGATACTCACAGCGCAAAGCGACGTCTATATGAGCTACCTCTAGAAAACATTCAAGACACCCAATTGCAGAGGCTGTACGCAGATGTAATTCAGTCTTATGCAGATAAACTGGATCAGGTGAATACCATAGGCACGCAAGAGTTTCTTTATAACTCCTTACGCTATTATGGGGAACCGAGCGCCAAAGATATTGCCAACGCCCATTTCATATTGCACCTTCCTACAGAAGAAGAAAAAGAACCTCAGCACGATAGCCGTGCAATAGCACGTTTCATGCAAAATTTTGCTCAACGCAATGGGTATGAATGTGAAATACAGGTGTTGGACGGGATGTTAGCAAACGCACTAGTTTCAGGATCTCGAGTCAAAATTAACCACGCGGCGTACATCACCACTGATGAGCTGGAGGCTCTTGCACATCATGAAATGGGAGTACATCTCCTGACTACGCTTAACGGTCGTCAACAACCGCTAAAAGTCCTGAGCTTAGGTTGTCCTGCCAATACCAACACTCAAGAAGGGCTGGCTATATTATGTGAGTATCTGTCAGGACATTTCAGTATCAAGCGCCTAAGAACCTTAGCCTTACGAGTTCTGGCAGTAGAGTCGATGATCAAGGATCGCGATTTCCGCCATACGTTCATGCTATTAAAAGAACAGTATAAAGCTTCTGATCTTCAAGCATTTACAACGACTGCCCGAGTCTATCGAGGTGGAGGTTTAACGAAGGATTACTTGTATCTTAGAGGATTCCGAGAGGTGCTCAATGCCTATGATAAATTGGGCGATGACTTTTCACTATTGTTGTGCGGGAAAACAGAGCTGAAGTACTTTGAGCTTATCCGTTCATTAGTGAGTAAAGAAATATTCACTCAACCTAAGTTTATTAGCCCGGCACTGTCCACACCGATGCAGACCAACCCAATTCACCGTTATATTGTCAGTGCACTAAAATAATACCTTCTAAGTACAAAAAAGAAAAAAGCTCCATTCGGAGCTTTTTCTATATCTTGAAGAACGATACTCGTTACACTGAGAATGGGTAACGAATAGGATCGTGATGCTCGTACCCTTCAACCCAAAAGTCATCCAGTGTGACCCATGTTTCCAAATCTTCTAGAGATTTAATCTCTGGGTTGATATGGAACGTCGGCGCTTTTAATGGCTCACGCTTCAACTGAACATCGCGCATCAGTTCAAGCTGATCTTCATAAATGTGAGCATTCACAATCTTATGAAATGCCTGACCAGGTTTCTTGCCCGTAATTTGCGCCATAATCGCCAAGAACACGTAAACTTGAACCATATTGAAGTTTAAGCCAAGCGGTACATCACACGAACGCTGAGTACTATTCAGGTAAAGCGTATCATCCAGCAATGAAAAATGGTGACTGTACATACAAGGACGCAAGCACCCCATGTGGAACTCACCCGGGTTGTAGAAGTTCAAGATTTCACCGCGATCATCAACACCACGCGTTAAGTCATCCACTATCTTACGTAGTTGGTCAACATGACCACCATCAGGTTTCGCCCAGGCGCGCCCTTGAACCCCATAGACACGGCCCATGTCGTCTTCGCCTTTACGGTATGGGTTATTCAACCAGGCATCATTTAGGTTGGCATTGGCATCCCAGGTTTTCGTGCCCAGCTTACGAAAATCTTCCGCATTATCGTAACCACGAATATACCCTAATAGCTCTGCAACGGCCGCTTTCCAAAAACTTTTACGTGTGGTGACCAACGGAAATTGATTGTTCGCAACATCGTAGGTTAAATCCGCGTTGATTACGGTCAGGCAGCGCTTGCCTGTACGCTCATTTTCAACCCAAACACCTTGGTCAACGATGCGTTGACACAAATCTAAATACTGTTTCACACCAATACCTTACTTCGTCTTTTGTGGTAATTCGTCTTTGTAATGACCACGTTTGTATGCCCAAACCATCATGAGGACACCGATAACCACCATTGGCAGGGATAAAATCTGTCCCATGGAAATAAAGCCACCGAATAACCCCAAATGAGCGTCTGGTTCGCGCACGTATTCTACTAGGAAACGGAAGGTTCCGTAACCCGCAAGAAAGAGTCCTGAAACAGAACCTAGAGGACGAGGTTTCTTGATGAACCAATTCAAAATGAAGAAAAGGACGATACCTTCAAGCGCCATTTCATAAAGCTGTGATGGATGACGTGGCAGTGGACCGCCATTTGGGAAAACGATCGCCCAAGGCACATCCGTTACTCGGCCCCACAACTCGCTGTTCATGAAGTTACCTAAACGCCCCATACCCAAACCAAATGGCACAAGCGGCGCGATAAAGTCAGCAACACCGAAGAAAGTTCGCCCGTTTTTGTGTGCATACCAGAACATCGCAGTAATCACACCCAGTAAGCCCCCGTGGAAAGACATACCACCGGTCCACACTTTAAATAGATACAAAGGGTCAGCCAGGAAGAGCTCAAAATTGTAGAAAAGCACGTAGCCTACACGGCCACCAATCACCACGCCAAGGAAGCCTGCGAACAACAAATCAGAAACCTGCTCTCGTGTCCAACCACTTCCAGGCTTATCCGCACGTCGGTTCGCTAACCATAGAGCAAACATAAAGCCCACAAGGTACATCAAACCGTACCAACGAACCGAAACAGGACCAATAGAGATTAAAACCGGATCAATATTGGGAAATTCAATATATCCCTGAGACATAAATCATTCTCTTCTTATCACAACAAAATAAATATACCCAAGTAACCTCTAGATGCTTGGTTCAGCGAGAATGACTTGGGTACAAACTTAGAGCAGCATGGTCGCTGCAACAAACATTAAGAACACCGCGAATATCTTTTTTAATACCGCAGTTGGAAGGTTAGTTGCCAGCTTCGCACCCACTTTTGTTGTGAGCATCGAGGCCATAGCAATCGCTAATAAAGCGGGAAGATAAACATAACCAATACTGTATGAAGGTAAGCCTTCCACTTTATAGCCATGTAAGATGAAGCCGATCATACCAGAAATAGCAATCACGCAACCACAAACGGAGGATGAGCCCACCGCTTTACGCATCTCTATCCCATGTTTATTTAAAAATGGTACCGACAGTGAGCCACCACCAATACCAGCAAGGCTTGATACGACACCAATTCCCGTGCCGTAAACTACAGTCACAGGGCTGCTCGGCATAGGTTTACTGCTCGTAACTTTAATGGAACGAAACATTTGTACTGACAGGCAAAGAACAATGACACCAAACACTTTCGGCAAATAGTGTGTAGGGATCCACTCAGCAATATTGGCACCAACAAAGCCACCAATGACCACACCAGGCATCAACCATTTTACGACAAACATATCGACATTGCCGAGCTTAAGGTGATTCATCGCCGATGAGCCAGACGTGACAATAATACTCGCTAACGAAGTGGCTAAGGCCATGTGCATACTCATTTCTGGAGAGATCCCAGCAAGAGGAAGCAAATACAACAAGGCAGGAACAACAATCAAACCACCACCGATACCGAGTAACCCCGCCATCACACCCACAAAAGCGCCTAGCGCCAACAATAACAAAAATAAAGAGACGGTCACGATTTCCTACTTTTTACCTGCACGGATAAAGCCCGCAAAGCCCTGTTGAATGAAGAAGTCATGCATCATTTGATGAATGTCCTCCCCATAGGACTTTGTCATTGCTTGCTCCGCTAATTTTTCTAATTCTTCTTGTTGGCTATGACGAATCAAATATTTCACCTTAGCCACATTGGAGGTGTTCATACTCAAACTGGTATACCCTAACCCAAGTAAGAGAAGAGCGCCAAATGGCTCACCCGCTAGCTCACCACAAATACACACGGGCACCTGATATTTATCACACACCTCATGGATTTGCTTAAGCGCTAACAGTACCGCAGGATGCATAGATTCATAGACATCCGCTACGCGCGAATTGTTCCTATCTACCGCTAATAAATACTGAGTTAAATCGTTTGTCCCGACAGAAACAAAATCAACACGGTGAGCAATCGTTGGCAACAGATACACCATCGATGGTACTTCAATCATGACCCCAATTTGTGGGAATTGAATTCTATCATCAAGCAAAACGGCTTCGCTGTGAGCTTGATTAATCAAGCTAATGGCATCGTCTAGCTCTTTTACCCCTGACACCATTGGCAATAAGATACTTAAGTTTCCGCTTTCTGCACTCGCTCTTAACATTGCACGCAGCTGGATCAAGAAAATGTCTGGATGATCCAATGTAAAACGAATGCCACGCCAGCCTAGAAACGGATTATCTTCTTCGATGGGCAAATACGGCAAAGGTTTGTCACCACCAATATCCAAAGTACGCATCACTACTCGTTGATTCGGATAGCTGTTAAGTATTGCTTGGTATTGATGATACTGCTCATCTTCCGAAGGAAAGTGATGCTGGAGTAAAAATGCAATCTCAGTTCGGTACAACCCAACACCATCAACACCTGTGTTGATGGCAATATTACTGTCTGCACTGAGTCCCGCATTCAGCATAATTTCGATATGGTGATTATCTTGCGTAACCGCAGGGAGTGCGAGGTCCTTGTTTACCATGGCAAACAGTTCAGACTCTTCGCTTACTAAGCTGCGATACTCTCGCAACAACTGGCGGTTTGGCTCTAAGAAGATCTCACCCGTATAGCCGTCGACTATCCCGAGTTTGCCATTCACCACATCCGGATTAATGTTGGCGCCCATGACTGCAGGGACCCCAAGAGCTCGAGATAAAATGGCAGCGTGAGAGTTTGCGCCTCCCTCTAATGATACGACGGCTAACAAAAACTCTTTAGGTACAGAAGCGAGCAAGGTGGCAGTGAGTTCGTTCGCCACCAAAATAATGGGACGATCAATTGCAGAATTTTCTTGCTCACTGTTGTGCAGAAAATAGAGCAGCCTTTGCCCTAACTCTCGGATATCTTGCGCTCTTTCACGCATGTATACATCCGACATTCTTGCAAATCGATTCGAGTATGACTCTACAACTTGGCGTAACGCCCAGTCTGCCCTATCTCCTTTTTCAATCTGCTTCTTCAAATCACCGCGAAGCATCGGATCATTCAGTAAGTGAGTAAACAGATCGAAGATCGCCAGCGCATCTTTGTTGATTTCACTGTCCAGCTTTTTCCGCATACGGCGAAAGTCATTTAACGCTCGCTCTATGGCCACCAGTAATGTCTCGTGCTCGCGTTCCTTATCTAACGTGGACGAAGGGAAAACATCCGATAAACTCGGCTGGGTATTGTCGAACCAAAACTCTCCAATCGCTACACCAGTAGACGCAGGCAAACCTTTTAATACCGTGGGTTTAGATGCTAACTGCCAATGCCCAAGATTCTGCGCATGTGCAATGAGCACCGCTAACTGAGCGGATAAGGTAACAAGAAACGATTCTTCCATTTCACTAAACAAGCGCGGTGTTTTTTGTTGGATCACCAACACACCTAAAACTTGTTTACGATGAATGATTGGAGTAGCTAAAAAAGAGTGGTAAATCTGTTCGCCGAGTTGAGGAAAGAATTTGAACTCGGGATGTTTTGAGGCTTCGGCAAGGTTAAGAGGCTCAGCGCTTCGTTTTACCAACCCAACCAAGCCTTCATTGAAGTTGATATGAATACTATCACCTTCAAAAATAAGGCCTTGAGTTGCCATTAACTCAAGGCGCTGCATTTCTTCATTAGCAAGATAGATAGTACAGCACTCAGTACTAAGGGCAGCACAAGTCTCTTTCACCAATATATCGAGTGCCAGATGCACATCATCGACCCTGGAGACTTTCTCAACTATTTCCCTTAGCTGACTGAGCATGATTATCCTCTACGTTGCTTTTTTCTTTTCCCTTTCGCTTTTCTCTCTCGAAAAGGCATGGCTAAGGATGCAAATTCTTTCATCGCTCGTCGATAAACATCTCGCTTGAAAGAAACAACTTGCCTAACTGGATACCAGTAACTTACCCAGCGCCAACCATCAAATTCAGGGGATTTTCCGCGTTGCATATTAATGCGAGACTCATCGCATTCTAATCTCAGCAGAAACCATTTCTGTTTTTGGCCGATACAAACAGGCTTGGAGTCCCAACGCACCAATCGCTTTGGTAGCTTATATCTTAACCAATGACGACTTGTTGCAATGATCTTAACGTCTTTTTTCGTTAAACCGACTTCTTCATATAACTCCCTGAACATGGCTTGTTCAGGGGTTTCACCTTCGTCAATCCCACCTTGTGGAAATTGCCATGAGTGTTGCCCGTATCGTTTAGCCCAGAAGACCTGACCATGGTTATTACATATCACAATACCAACATTAAGTCGGTAACCATCGCCATCTATCACTGGCTAACCTCTATGAATAAATTTTTTATTACCGTGATTTTTCCACATATCCCCATTACTAGCAAACTTACTGATGTGATATGAGCAAGATTTATTACCTTTTCACCATTTTTGGATATCTTTTAATCAAACCATACCTTATCAACACAAGAGTGAGACATCGCCCACATTTATTCACCTTTTCTGTGAATAACTTTGTGAAGAATTCAATTCAAATGAGTAATTCAGTTCAATCCCATCAAATGAAAAACAAATGAACAAACAAAAAAATAAACATAAAACATTGATAAGAAAGTATTTATTTTTAAAAATAACGATAATTCGATCTTCAATTTCTTGATGATCTTTTCACCAAACTCAGATCGGTCAAAGATCCACCAACAGGCTATTTATCCACACTCACCTGCTATTCGTTTAGATGATTACAACAAAATCAACCCCAAAAATGCATTTTAACCCCTGTTTATTCATACAGACCCCGCCAGGATCTTATCAATACCTCCTCCGCCTGTGGATAAGTTATGAATTGATCGTTCTTACACCGCCTCGGTGAAATCTTAAACAGTAGATTTGGTCGGAGTTTGATAAACTATATTTTTTGTAATACCACCTTGTAACTATGAAACCAGAACCACAAACAGAAGCAGAGCTATTGGAACGAGCGCATGATATGGCAGGACTCAGTTTTGCTGAGTTGGCCGCCGAGGCGAATATGATTGTTCCTGAAAACTTAAAACGTGATAAAGGTTGGGTGGGTCAATTACTCGAATGGCACTTGGGCGCTCCAGCTGGCAGTAAACCTCAACAAGATTTCGCAAACCTAGGGATCGAGTTGAAAAGTATTCCGATCAGTTATTCTGGCAAACCTTTAGAAACAACCTTTGTTTCTGTGGCTCCCCTCACTGGTGTTCATGGTCTTACATGGGAAACAAGTCATGTTCGAAACAAGCTATCTCGTGTGCTTTGGGTACCCGTAGAAGGAGAACGAGAAATCCCACTCGCTGAAAGACGTGTGGGCAGTCCACTCATTTGGTCACCAGATGAAGAAGAAGAGCGGATTTTGCGAAATGACTGGGAAGAGTTAATGGAGATGATCGTCTTGGGAAGATTTGATCAAATTTCCGCCAGACACGGAGAAGCGCTGCATCTTCGCCCTAAAGCCGCAAATGCAAAAGCGCTCACCGAAGCATACAACTCAAATGGTAAGCCGATGAAAACTCTGCCCCGAGGCTTTTACCTTAGAACACAGTTTACTGAACAGATCTTACTCAAGCACTACATTAACACTCAACCAGAATAAAACCATATCAGCTATTTAGTGCGTCACGAGCGATAACTCAATATCGCAGTACGAGGCTGCCTCTTCAGTGCCACATTCGTCATACGCATTGCGCAGCCTTAAATACGCTTTATCGACCCCTAGCCTCAATAGTTCTTCTTTTACTAAGTCTAGAGAGCCAAAATGTATCGGGTCTTCACCGTCTTTAATCGGCTCAAGTTGATGCTTGTACTCCACAGCTAAAAGATAGTCAGAGACATCAGAACACCCAATCACAAATACTTTGGGAGTTTTATAAGTATCTTTATGTGGACCATGTAGCCACATGTCCAATTGATGCTTCTGCATAACATACCTCCTTCACACGATCATTTAAGTGTAGTTAGGCTAACTGTAGCTTTCGAGTTTGCTCTTCCTTTATACGTAAATCATTTGCGATTGCGGCTAAAAATCCCCTATATTGGAGTCACTTATTTAGTCGGTAACTCTTCAAGGACGTGATATGCAATACACAAAACTACCGCACTCATCACTTGAGATCAGTAAAATCTGCCTCGGCACTATGACGTTTGGCGAGCAAAACACAGAAAAGGACGCCTTTGAACAGCTCGACTTTGCCCTCGATCATGGGGTGAACTTCATCGATACCGCAGAGATGTACCCTGTACCGCCAAACTCGGAAACACAAGGGCTCACCGAGCAATACATCGGTAATTGGTTGGCAAAAAGCGGCAAAAGAGAAAAAGTAGTACTGGCAACAAAAGTGGCAGGCCCTCGCAATGTTCCTCACATTAGAGACAACATGAGCCTTAATCGTCGCCACATCCATACAGCAATTGATGACAGCCTTAATCGTCTACAAACCGATTATGTCGATTTGTACCAACTACATTGGCCGCAGCGTCAAACCAACTGCTTTGGTCAACTCAACTACCCATACCCTGACAAACAAGAAGAAGTCACGTTAATTGAAACGTTGGAAGCGCTTACTGAATTAGTGAATGCAGGTAAAGTGCGCTATATCGGCGTATCCAACGAGACGCCTTGGGGTGTAATGTCGCTACTGCGTTTGGCAGAAAAACACGATTTGCCAAGAATTGTCTCCATTCAAAACCCATATAACTTATTGAACCGCAGCTTCGAAGTTGGCTTGTCTGAAATCAGCCATTACGAAGGCGTTCAGTTACTTGCCTACTCTCCTTTGGCATTTGGCTGCCTGAGTGGTAAATACCTAAACGGGGCAAAACCTGAAGGCGCTCGATGTACTAAGTGGGAGCGTTTTGCGCGCTACTTCACTCCACAAGGTGTTAAAGCGACCGAAGCTTACGTCAATTTAGCTCAAGAGCATGGTCTAAACCCTGCACAAATGGCGCTCGCGTTTGTCAATCAGCGTCCATTTGTTGCTTCTAACATTATCGGAGCAACAAACCTAGACCAATTAAAAGCCAATATCGACAGTATTGATTTGCAACTTAGCGACGAACTACTTACTGAAATTCAAGCAATAGGTACAACTTACTCGAATCCTTGCCCTTAACAGTACCACCTTCAAACGAAAACAGCTGATCTTCAAGATCAGCTGTTTATCCAATGAAGTCATACTTCATATAAAAAGTTAAGCGTGTTGAATGACTCGTTAGCAACTCAGTCAGCCCAACACGCTAACGATTACGTCATTATTCGCGACGTTAAGACTCGACGAAGGTGACGAACTCGACGTTCAACTTTTACTGCATCCGGAACATTGGCACGTGTAGAACGACCATCGCGATCTAAACCAATATCTCTCAATAGATGAACATTCGTCCATGGAATATCATGAGCAGTTCGGCGTATGGTGCGCTGCCATTGCTTTTCTTCGCGTTTAAGGTCTGCTTTCAATAGCAAAGTGGCCAATTGTAGGTAAATAGAGTGACGCATAATATTTTCTCCGATTATCGATGTATTCGACTGGGAAAAATAGTGCGTAAAATGAACAGAAATATTCTGTTGATACTAAGCCGCTACTTTTCCGCAGCCTAGTAATAAATATGATAGGTTACGGATTAATTTTTATCTTGTGAGCCAGTGGTATTGGTATCATCCGATTTAAGGGTTATCGGAGCGATAGGCATACGATCAGCGCAAGCAGTGGTGTTAACAACGTAATGTTTCATCTTGCGCCTCCTAGCTAAAAATTAATCCGTTTATGAAAGGTATAACTCACTGAGTTACGGTTAAATTGTAAGCTTTGATGAATATATATCAAACATTTTTTGCCTTTTTGATTAAAAACAAATCAATACACCGCAATTTAGTTTCATATACTTTTATGTATAACATATTCACCTGAGGAATATATAAATTTGCGGATTTTATAAATCAAACCAAACAAAAAATAAAAAGAGCGGCTCTGTGGCCACTCTCTTTTATTGTATTTATTCGCCTATTTAACACAGGGAAAGGCCAACTACATGGCTTGTTCGGAAATCAAGTTATGTTTATTAAGTAGTCGATACATGGTTGCACGCGAAACTCCGAGCTCTTTCGCCGCATTTGAAACTTGACCAGAATGAGATTCCAAAACAACCAGCAACGCATCACGTTCACTCTTCTCTCGGATTGATTTCAAGCTGCGCTTTGAGTCATTACGTTGAGGTAAATCTAAGTGATGCTCTTCAATCATTACGCTGTCGGACATTAATACCGCTCGCTTCACTTGGTTCATCAGCTCACGCACATTTCCAGGCCAGAAATAACGTGTCAGTGCCTTGAATGCATCCTCAGAAAAGCTTTTTGCTTGCGAGTTGTACTCTTTTGAGAACTCTTGTAAGTAGAAACGAGCCAGCAATGCGATGTCACTCGCACGTTCTTTCAAGCTAGGGACATTGATGCGCAAAACGTTGATGTAATGGTAAAGCTCTTCATTGAAGTCACCGTCAATCAAAGCTTTTTCAACATCTGACGAGTTAGCAGCAAGAATACGCACGTTAACCGCTTTTACGCCATCTTTGGTATCAATGGTGCCTTCTTGCAAGAATCTCAGCAGATTCATTTGCTGCTCTTTTGAAATGGTAAGAATGTCGTTAAACAACACGGTGCCGCCATCTGCTTGTTCAAGCAGGCATGCTTCCATATCTTCATCGGCGTTAATACCAAATACTTCAGCTTGGAAACGTTGTTCATTGAGTGCGCGACAGTTAATTGCCATAAACGGTTTATGAGAGCGTGAAGAGACTTTATGGATGGCCCTAGCAACCGCCTCTTTACCAGTCCCACTTTCCCCAGAAATCAGAATACTGACGTCCGTTGGACCAATGCGCTTCACTTGATCGCGTAAACGTTTCATCGGGATAGATTCACCAATCAAACCCATATCTAAACTGCTACCAAAACTAGGCCAAACTTTTTTCTCCAACTTAAGCATGCCAAGCTGGTGACCTATTGTGCTTAATAACTGTGCATCTGGGATCGGCGCTGTGAAAAAATCGATACAAAAGTTAACAATGAACTGGCATATGGTGTCAGTGCCAAGCTGAGATTCACGAATAAACGCTAACCAACGTACGTGTTTGTGAGAGCTGACTAAGTTCGCCAAACCATTCAAGCTGAACTCGTCATGGCTGAGATCAACAATACCGATACATGGACCAATATCTTCTAACAGCGTATTAGCTTTGCGTAAGTCACCTACTTGGTGACACTTCCAGCCCACTTGCTCCAGTACCGATAACCAAGGCTCATAAGTACCGCCAACTACCACAAGCGATCCCGGGATGGAATCCATCTTAAACTGCCCAGCCATTCTCTAACCCTTTTTCATTGTTAATAGAAATTTTGTGCCACAAACTTATCTTTGCGAGCGGGTAACATTATCGAGACTCCGCCCCCTCACGTCTGTCTCAGTATTAAGACTATGCAATAGATTGAGATTTGGCGAATGTTTATTTGCATATCCCATTAAAAAGCAAATGCAACAACTTGAATTAACTTAACTAAAAGGCAAAAAAAACCACCCGAAGGTGGTTTTTTACTCATCCTATCGAATTACGCTTGCGGACGCATTGCAGGGAATAGGATCACGTCACGGATAGTGTGCGTGTTAGTCAGTAGCATAACCAAACGGTCGATACCGATACCTTGGCCTGCTGTTGGCGGTAGGCCGTGCTCTAGAGCAGTGATGTAGTCTGCATCGTAGAACATTGCTTCGTCGTCACCAGACTCTTTCGCTTCAACCTGTGCTTTAAAGCGTGCATCTTGGTCTTCAGCATCGTTAAGCTCTGAGAAACCGTTCGCTACTTCACGGCCACCGATAAAGAACTCAAAGCGGTCTGTAAAGAACGGGTTATCGTCGCTACGACGAGCTAGTGGAGAAATATCTGCTGGGTAACCAGTGATGAACGTAGGCTGCATTAGCTTAGGTTCTGCTGTTTCACCAAAGATCTCTTCAAGAAGCTGACCACATGTCCAGAAAGGTTCTACTTCAACGTGAACAGATTTCGCGATAGAAACCATTAGATCACGGTTTTGTAGGTCTTCTTCTGTTAGCGCTTGGATTTGCGCGTGGTCTGGGTTGTAGTGCTTGATTGCTTCGAACATGCTCATACGAGTGTAAGTACCACCAAACTCAACCGTTTCATCACCGTAAGGCATTGACGTTGAACCTAGAACTTCTTGCGCCACTGAGCTTAGTAGTTCTTCAGTTAGGTCCATCAGATCTTTGTAGTCTGCGTACGCCATGTAGAATTCCATCATTGTGAATTCTGGGTTGTGGCGTGGAGAAAGGCCTTCGTTACGGAAGTTACGGTTGATTTCGAATACGCGATCAAAACCACCAACAACTAGACGCTTCAGGTATAGCTCTGGCGCGATACGTAGGTACATTGGCATGTCTAGTGCGTTGTGGTGCGTGATAAATGGACGCGCACTCGCACCGCCAGGGATAACGTGCATCATTGGCGTTTCAACTTCCATGAACTGCTTAGAGATCATGAAGTTGCGGATTGCAGACATTACTTTAGAACGTACTACAAACGCTTGACGAGAGTCTTCGTTAACGATCAGGTCAACGTAACGTTGGCGATAACGCATCTCTTGGTCAGTTAGACCGTGGAACTTCTCTGGAAGTGGACGTAGTGCTTTGGTTAGCAACTCGTACTCTTCCATGTTCACGTATAGGTCACCTTTACCAGACTTATGAAGTGCACCTTTAACACCGATGATGTCACCGATATCTAGACCTTGGTATTTTTCTTTAAGTACTTTTTGAACCGCTTTGTCAGCATAAGCTTGGATACGGCCAGAAGTTTCTTGAATTACCAAGAATGGACCACGTTTAGCCATGATACGGCCTGCGATTGCTACTACGTGGTTAAGCTCTTCTAGCTCTTCCTTCGTCTTTTCACCGAACTCTTTCTGAAGGTCGCCCGCTAGTGCGTCACGACGGAAGTCGTTTGGATGGCCGTTCGCTTTGCAGCTCTTTCGGATTGCATCCAGTTTAGCGCGGCGTTCAGCAATCAGCTTATTTTCTTCTAGTACAGTTTCGTTTTGAACAGCATCAGTCATTTTCGATGTATCCTGTTTTTGTCGGTGAAAAGCTTTATAGACCTGATTTCAGGCTAGCTTCAATAAATTTGTCCAGATCGCCATCAAGAACCGCTTGAGTATTACGGTTTTCAATGCCCGTACGGAGGTCCTTAATACGTGAGTCATCCAATACGTAAGAACGGATCTGGCTACCCCAGCCAATGTCAGACTTAGCGTCTTCATTAGCTTGTTTTTCCGCATTTTGCTTTTGCAATTCAAGCTCAAATAGCTTCGCTCGAAGCTGTTTCATTGCCTGATCTTTGTTCTTATGTTGAGAACGGTCATTCTGACACTGAACCACTGTGTTCGTAGGTACGTGCGTAATACGTACCGCAGATTCTGTGGTGTTTACGTGCTGACCACCTGCGCCTGACGCACGGTAAACGTCAATGCGTAGGTCGGAAGGATTAATGTCGATGTCGATGTTTTCATCAATCTCTGGATAGATGAACGCAGAAGCAAATGACGTATGGCGACGACCGCCTGAATCGAACGGAGATTTACGAACAAGACGATGAACGCCCGTTTCAGTGCGTAACCAACCGTACGCATACTCACCAGAGATGCGAACTGTTGCCGACTTAAGACCCGCGACTTCACCTTCAGAGACTTCAATCACTTCAGCTTTGAAGCCCTTCGCTTCTGCCCAACGTAGGTACATACGCAGCAGCATGTTAGTCCAGTCTTGTGCTTCTGTACCACCAGAGCCAGCTTGCAAATCGATGTAACAATCAGAGCTATCGTGGTCGCCAGAGAACATACGACGGAATTCAAGCTTTTCTAGCTTCTCTTCCAACTCAGCAAGTTCTGGTTCAATTTCGTCAAATGTTTCTTGATCTTCTTCTTCTACAGCCAGCTCAAGAAGACCTTCTACATCTTCCACACCTTGCTCTAGTTGATCAATGGTTTCAACAACCGCTTCTAGTGATGCACGCTCTTTACCCAGTGCTTGCGCACGCTCAGGTTCGTTCCATACATCTGGTTGTTCAAGTTCTGCGTTGACTTCTTCTAGACGCTCTTTCTTCGCGTCATAGTCAAAGATACCCCCTCAGGACATTTGTGCGCTGAGACACGTCCTGCAGACGGTTTTTAATTGGATTGATTTCAAACATGTTTACTCAACATTTTAGAATAGAATTTAACCGAGAAATTCTACTGAAAAATGTGACCGAGATACAGGAAAATTTCGGATGAGAAATCAGATTGCGGTGAGAGAGAGCACGGTCATAAAATTTTACACCCACTTCGGGGCAACCGTACTCTATAAGAAAGGTTAATCTAGGTATTACTTAGCTTCGATATGATCGATCATCAATTGCAATGATTGATTACCACGAAATTCATTCACATCCAACTTATACGCGAGACGTACTGTTTTAACCGATGCATCTGGCCATCGGCGTAGATCAACATTGAATGCAATGCCGTCGATCATCATATTGGTAGGGTGACCTTTATAAAGCGGCTCTAACATCAATTTAAGATGCTTCTCACCCACCAGCTTTTGATGCAGTACTTTAAACTCACCATCAAAGATTGGCTCTGGGAAAGCTTGTCCAAAAGGGCCACCCGATCGCAGCTGTTCAGCAACATGCATAGAGAACTCTTCCGGCTTAAGTTCACCATCGGACATGATCACGCCTTTTAGCGCCGCTTCATCGAGTTCCTTTTTTACCACTTCATCAAACAAACGACTGAAACGCTCAAAATCCTGCTCTTTAATCGTTAAGCCTGCTGCCATGGCGTGTCCACCAAACTTGATGATCAAACCCGGGTTTTGCGTGTCGATGAAATCCAACGCATCGCGCATGTGTAGCCCCGGAATAGAACGACACGAGCCTTTAATCGTCCCTTCTCCGCCATCAGCAAATGCAATGACTGGACGGTGAAACTTCTCTTTAATACGCGAAGCCAAAATACCAATCACACCTTGATGCCAATCACGTTGGAACAAGGCTAGGCCATAAGGAAGCTCATTGCCTTCACCAAACTGAAGGCGCTCACAGAAAGCCATCGCTTCTTGCTTCATGCCTTCTTCAATCTCTTTACGTGTTTGGTTCAAGCCATCCAATTCACTTGCCATGCGACGAGCAGCGTGGATGTTGTTACACATCAGCAGTTCAACACCGAAAGACATGTCATCAAGACGACCTGCAGCATTAATACGTGGACCTAAAGCAAAGCCAAAATCGGACGCAACTAAACGACGCGCATCGCGCTTCGCGACCTCAATTAACGCTTGGATGCCGGGACGCGCTTTGCCCGCACGAATACGTTGCAAACCTTGGTGTACAAGAATGCGGTTGTTTTCATCCAATG
The DNA here is from genome assembly GCF_033337345.1 of Vibrio sp. YT-18. Classification (NCBI taxonomy): domain Bacteria; kingdom Pseudomonadati; phylum Pseudomonadota; class Gammaproteobacteria; order Vibrionales; family Vibrionaceae; genus Vibrio; species Vibrio sp. YT-18. The sequence goes on from NZ_JAWOQO010000014.1 coordinate 54,975, forward strand.
GAACGACGTCGGCGACGGTACCCAGTGCAACAAGGTCAATCAGTTCCATCAACTTGGGCTCTTGCATCCCCTGTTCTGCAAACCAATTGTGTTTTCGCATATGAACGCATAGTGCCATCATGAGATAAAACGCGACCCCCACACCCGCAAGCGCTTTAGATGGAAAGCTACAGCTCTCAAGGTTTGGGTTCACCATTGCATCCACATCAGGCAACACTTGTCCTGGCAAGTGGTGATCGGTAACAAGCACAGTAATGCCATTTTCTTTTGCGTAACGCACGCCTTCGATTGATGAGACGCCGTTATCCACCGTCATGATCATCTCAGCGCCAAGCTCTAAGGCTTGGTCAACGACTTCTGGACTTAACCCATAACCGTCTTCAAAACGATTTGGCACTAGGTAATCCACATTGTGACTACCAAGCATACGCAGCGCGAGTACTGATAATGCTGAGCTTGTCGCACCATCAGCGTCAAAATCACCGACAACGATGATGCGTTTTTGTTCTTTTATCCCCTGAAACAAAAGATCGACAGCTTGCTCAATCCCCCCGAGTTTTTGATATGAATGCAACCCACGGGCCGACGTTTCTAATTGTGAAAGATCCGTTATCCCACGGTTGATGTAGATACGTTTAAGAATCGGAGGAATGGAATCAGGAAGAAGGGAAAGATCAGGTTCAGGACGTCGTTGAATTTCTATCATGCTTAAAAGAGCCGACAACTTTGCCGACTCTGCTCCTAATGGATTATAGTTGCTTTAAACGTTTCAATAGCTCTGCAGGTGGTAGGTAGCCACCAACCATTTCGCCATTCGGTAAGAAGATTGCTGGCGTACCAGAAATACCCAATTGGCGACCTAGATTGTAATGCGCCTGGATGGTTTCTTTACACTGTTTCAGGTCTTTCGCAGGGTTATCAAATGTACGATTCACTTTCGCGTTGTGCATTGCCGACGCCGGATCTTCAGCACACCAAATCGTTGCCATTTGTTCTGCCACAGGGCCAGTTGCACCTTGGCGAGGGTAAGCCATGTAACGCACTGTAATACCTAGCTCATTATAGCCTTGCATTTGGCTATGCAGACGCACACAGTAACCACATGTGATATCGGTGAATACGGTCACAACGTACTTTTCATCGTCGGCTTTGTATTCGATCATGCTATCGGAGAACTGCGCAATTTTCTCGGCGTTAAGTGGCGCTTGACGCTCTGCTATGACATCTTTGTAACTGCCATCATCCTTAATGGCATAAAGCGTACCGGCGATAAAATGGCTACCATCATTTGAAGCAAACAGGATCCCGCCATTGGTTTGAATTTCCAATAAGCCAGCGACGTCTGATGGTTGAATATCAACGATAGATAAACCAAGCTTTGAGAACTTAGTTTTTAATGCTGCTTCATCAAAGCCGCTCTGGGCAGCTGGCGCCACTTGTTGCGCAGGAGTCTCCGTTTGAGCCTGACTTTCTTCTGCACCACAAGCGGTAACAAAAAATGGTAAAGTCAGCAGAGTTAGTCGGCGTAATACGCTCATGAAATTCACCTTAATGTAAAATCGTTTTTCCAAGAAGACATGGATGAATCTAACCATTGTTATGCTCTTGGGTGGTGTTGACTGTGGATCTGCTTCAATCGTTCAGTCGCCACGTGAGTATAAATTTGCGTGGTCGATAAGTCACTATGTCCTAAAAGCATCTGTACGACCCTGAGATCTGCGCCATAGTTCAATAAATGCGTGGCAAAGGCATGACGCAGTACGTGCGGCGACAGCTGATCAGTATCAATCCCTGCTATCAAAGCATAGTACTTAATACGGTGCCAAAACGTCTGACGAGTCATTTGTCTTGCGCGTTTACTAGGAAAAACAATATCAGATGATGTATCACCAAGTAACGCAGGGCGCCCTTGTTGAATGAACGTCTCGATCCAATCGACCGCGTTTTCCCCCATAGGAACCAGGCGTTCTTTACCGCCTTTACCAGTCACGCGCACCACCCCTTGGCGCAAGCTAACATTTTCCATGGTCAAACTGACGAGCTCTGTCACACGCAACCCTGTCGCGTAGAGTAGCTCTAGCATCGCTTTATCGCGCAATTCTATAGGGTCATTCGGGTCTGGCGCTTCGAGCAACGCGTCCACTTGCTCTTCACTAATATCTTTGGGTAAACGTTGTGGCAGTTTAGGGCTAACCAAGAGCGCACTCGGGTCATCAGCACGCACCTTCTCACGATGCAGGTATTGAAATAAACGACGAATAGCCGACAACATACGCGCACGGGACGTCTGTTTGTAATCTAAGTCTACAAGGTGGCTTTGATATTCTTGCAAGCCAGACAAACTGATAAAATCAAGACGGTATCGATGTTTTTCCATCCACACGAGCAGCTTCATTAAATCGTTTCGGTAGGAAGCCAACGTGTTCTCTGATAGGCCACGCTCCATCCACATCGCATCTAAGAATTGCTCAACAAGCGAAAAATCTTGTTGATTGACAGGCTGTTGTGCCGTCATGAATGCTTCCTTATCTGTTTATATTTACAGTATTTAGATTAAAGCACCTGCCAATCCAATACCATAAAAAATCATCCCACATAGGATATTCGCTGCAATCTTCCTCAATTTATGGTTAGAATCTTCCACAACAGCAACACAAATAACGACGAATATAATGAAAATCGGACTCTTTTACGGCTCAACGACCTGCTACACCGAAATGGCAGCAGAGAAAATTCGTACCCTTATTGGTGAAGACCTTGTCGACATTCACAATGTGAAAGAGACACCGTTATCACTAATGGCGGACTACGACTTATTACTCCTTGGCATCTCAACTTGGGATTTTGGTGAAATTCAAGAAGATTGGAACGCGATTTGGCAAGACATCGCGACCACACCACTGAAAGGCAAAGTTGTAGCGCTGTTTGGTCTGGGTGACCAAGAAGGTTACGGAGAGTGGTATTTAGATGCGATGGGCTTACTTCACGATGAATTGCAAGCCACAGGCGCAACCTTTATCGGTTACTGGCCAAATGAAGGCTACGAATTTGAAGCATCGAAAGCATTGATCGAAGATGGCAGCAAGTTTGTTGGACTTGCGTTAGATGAAGACTCACAGTACGAACTGAGTGATGAACGCATCGAAAAATGGTGTGAACAAGTTCTTGTGGAATTCCACGACACGCTTTAATAGCGCAAACACGTCATCATTAAAAAGTAAAAAGCCCGATGAAGTAATTCATCGGGCTTTTTATTATCTTGATAACGCGAAGTGATTACGCGGTTTCTTGTGCTAGCTCTGGGCGAGGTTTCGCGATGAAGAACATGCACACGATAGCCGCAAATGTTGGAAGCACCCAACCCATGCCGACTTCGAATAATGGCAACATGTTAAACGCAGAAACATCAATACCCGATACTTTTGCCGCATCAACCAACGCAAACAGCAGAGATACAAGCAGTACTGCACGGTAAGCAAAGCGTGGATTCGGCAGTTTGCTGCGCACAAATGTTAGTGCAACCAACGCAATCGCCACAGGGTACAGCGCAAACAATACTGGCACTGACAGAGAAATCAGCTGCGCAAGACCAACGTTTGCAACCAATGCACAAACAGAACCATTAATCAGTACCCATTGCTTGTATGACAGTGGTGTTTTCAAGCTGAAGAAATCTGAACACGCAGAAATCAAGCCAATCGCGGTTGTCAGACACGCTAGCAATACGATGACAGACAGAACGATTTGACCGTATGGACCAAACAACGCTTGAACGTATTGGCTAAGCACTAGGCCACCATTATCAGCACCAGCAGCAACCGTTGCACTCGTCGCACCTAAGTAAAATAGTGAGATGTAAACAAACGCAAGACCAGCAGCAGCAATACAACCTGCATAGATCAGATATTTAGTAGTTGCAGAGCGCTCAGTAATGCCTTTACCGCGCAGTGCATCAACCATCAGCATGCCAAACATCAATGACGCGAACGTATCCATTGTGTTGTAGCCTTCTAAGAAGCCTTTGGTCAGAGGCTGCGTTAGGTATTCACCGTGCGCGCCAATCATATCGCCCTGAGGATCAAGGAAGACAGCGACAGCAAGAATGATCAAACCAACGAACAATGCTGGTGTCAGTACTTTACCGATGAGATCGATCAAACGGCCTTGGAACCATGAGAACATCATTGCTGCGATAAAGAAGATCACTGAGAACGCTGTCAGATGCGTTTGTGACGCCTCAAGGAAGAAAGGTTTCACCGCCATCTCGTAAGCCACTAGGCCAGTACGAGGCGCTGCAAACGCAGGACCAATGATGATGAAAATCAGTGCAGCCATAAGAACTGCCGCTTTTTTCGGAAGATCTTGCGTCAAGTGATCCCAAGAACCACCAGCAACAGCAATAGCAACGATAGTAATAAGAGGTAGACCTACCGCTGTTAGCAAGAAACCAAACATAGCTGGCATTAAGTTTTCACCCGCTAACTGACCCGCTAGAGGTGGAAAGATAATATTGCCCGCACCTAAAAAGAACGCAAATAGCATAAAGCCTACTGCGATAATATCTGTTAGTTTTAACGTCTGCTTCACAGATAACCCTTGTCTTTTAATTAATGAATGTTGTGTATGCTTAGACCACTTTTTGTATACCTAAAGTCAATAAGTACACGTGGTTCAATCTATAAAATTTTCGCCGCATAATGACGAAAGACTCATCATTTGGCAACCTTTAAGAAAAAAACACCATATTAATTTAGTTTTCAAACTTAAAAGCAGTGGATATAACCAGATCCAAATAACAGACCAGTTCTTTATCTCGATCAATTAACAATACAATTTAGTAACCAACAAAACAACAATCTATACAATTAATAAACAATAGAGCAATCCACTTAATTATTGAGCAAATATAAAACAATCATGAAGAACAAAAAACTGAAAACTAAAGGCTTCAATTTTAAGCAATTTTGTATTGAGGGCGGCGAGAGTGGTATGCCAGTCAGCACAGATGGGGTAATGCTTGGTGCTTGGATTCAAAGCCCTAACGACGCTAAAATTCTCGATATTGGCACTGGCACTGGCCTGCTTGCCCTGATGTGTGCTCAACGCTTTACAGAAGCTCAAATAACCGCGGTCGATATCGAATTAACAGCCGTTGCTGCCGCGCAAAAAAATATGGCCCAGTCTCCTTGGTCAGATCGTGTAAGTGTGCATCACACCGACATACTGCACTTTACGCCGACACATCCATTCCAACGCATCATTTGTAACCCGCCCTACTTCAACAGCGGCGAGCAATCGAAACACAGTCAACGTGCAACCGCGAGGCACACTGATACGCTAGGCCATAACGCATTGCTACAGCGTTGCTATCATTTGCTTGATGACGAAGGGAGAGCTAGTTTTGTGTTGCCAATCACCGAAGGCGAGCAGTTCATTGAGCTAGCATTAAACCAAAGTTGGTATCTATCGCGGATCTGTCGTGTGCAACCATCAGAAAAGAAACCAGTACACCGACTGTTATTTGAACTGTCAAAACGACCTTGCGATTTGCAGACGTCACATTTAATTATCCGTTCAAATGACGGCTATAGTGATGATTTCATCCAGTTAACCCGCGAGTTTTATCTTAAGATGTGAAATAACATGTGATCCTTATCACCAATCACTTTATAATGTGCGACCTTTTTGTATTCTATGCTGTTGTGGCGAACCATTAACCAAGCTTTGCTTGTGGAGAACTCATTGTGATCAGAACCTTTGCTGAACTTGATCTAGACCAAAACCTACTTGAAGCCATTGAAGAGATGGGTTACGAACGCCCAACAAAAATTCAGGCAGAAGCGATTCCACAAGCGTTGGACGGTCGTGACATTCTAGCGTCAGCGCCAACAGGAACTGGTAAAACGGCCGCCTTCGTCCTGCCAGCATTGCAATACTTGCAAGACTTCCCTCGTCGTAAGCCTGGACCTGCGCGTATTTTGATCCTAACGCCTACTCGCGAACTGGCGATGCAAATTGCCGATCAAGCACGTGCTTTGGCAAAAAATACCAAACTCAACATTTTCACCATCACTGGTGGTGTTCAGTACCAAGAGCACGCCGACATCCTTGCAACAACACAAGACATTGTGGTTGCGACACCTGGCCGTTTAAAAGAATACATTGATGCAGAACGTTTTGATTGTCGTGCAATCGAATGGTTAATCCTTGATGAAGCAGACCGTATGCTAGATATGGGTTTTGCTCCTACAGTCGATCGCCTATCTAACGAATGTCGCTGGCGTAAGCAAACCCTTCTGTTCTCAGCAACGTTAGAAGGGAAAGGCGTAGAAGGCTTTACCGCTGATCTGTTGAATGACCCAGCAGAGATCGACGCAAAATCGCCGCTGCGTGAGCGTAAGAAAATTGCTCAGTGGTACCACCGAGCTGATGATGCTGAACACAAACTGGAATTACTAAAACACATTATTACTCAGCAAGCTGAGCGCACTATCGTCTTTTTAAAGACTCGTGAGCGTTTGGCTGAGCTACGAGCGCAGCTTGAAAGTGCACAGATTCCATGTTCTTGGATTCAAGGTGAAATGCCGCAAGATCGTCGTAACAATGCGATTTCTCGCTTCCGCGATGGAACTGTGAACGTGCTGCTCGCGACGGACGTTGCTGCGCGTGGTATCGATCTTCCGGATGTATCACACGTTATCAACTACGACATGCCGCGCACGGCTGATGTTTACCTTCACCGTATCGGCCGTACGGCTCGCGCAGGTAAGAAAGGTAACGCTATCTCAATCGTAGAAGCACACGACCAACCAATGATGGATCGCGTTGCACGTTACGTGAAAGAAGACATCAAAGAGCGTTTCGTGAAAGAGATGCGTCCTAAACACAAAAAGCCTGTGTTTAAGAAGAAAAAGAAAAAAGACGACAAGAAAAAAGTAGCGAAAAAGAAAACCGCTAAGAAGAAGTAATCTTGTTGGGGCCAAGTAGCTCAAGCTAGAAAATAACAAAGGGTTGGCAATGCCAACCCTTTTTCGTTTGTGCTGATAGAGATTAACGTAGACTACGTCTCAATCAGCTTTATTTTTGCTCTTCGCGTTTAAATACTAACTCTGTTGGCGTCGATTCATCTTCCACAAAGTAGTAACCCGCCGTATCAAACTTAGTCAGGTCTGCAACGCTCTCAACACGGTTTTCAATGATGTAACGCGCCATCATACCGCGCGCTTTCTTCGCGTAAAAACTGATGACCTTGTATTGACCATTCTTACAATCTTTGAATACTGGCGTGATCACTTGCGCATCTAAATTCTTTGGCTTAACCGCTTTAAAGTATTCATTTGATGCAAGGTTGATAAGGACATTATCACCTTGAGCAGAAATCGCTTCGTTAAGCTTGTCCGTAATTACATTGCCCCAAAACTGGTACAAGTTCGTACCCTTGTCGTTTGCAAGCTTGGTACCCATTTCAAGACGGTATGGCTGCATCAAATCAAGTGGTTTTAGTAAACCATAAAGACCCGATAGCATACGCAGATGATCTTGAGCATATTCGAAGTCCGCTTCAGATAAACTTTCGGCGTCTAGCCCTGTGTAAACGTCACCTTTAAATGCAAGAATGGCTTGTCGTGAGTTTTCCGTGGTAAACGTTTCACTCCACTCTTGGAATCGGCCCACATTTAAATCGGCAATCTTGTCGCTCACTTTCATTAAAGAGGCAACATCAGCAGGAGTCAGTTTGCGGCAAACATCGATAAGCTCTTTTGAGTATTCGACCAACTCAGGTTGAGTAAATTTTTCTGTCGCTAACGGAGACTCGTAATCAAGAGTCTTCGCTGGAGAAACTACGATAAGCATGACTTTCCCTTCTCTAATTTTGTTTTTAATAGGGTACAAAAAAAGCCATGCATTGTCTGCATGGCTTTTTACATCGTACTAATAGCTTTCAACTATGAGTGATAGCTCACTTAGTCTTTTTTATCGTTGTACCAAATGCCTTCTTCAAGCTGAGATTTCAGCTCCGGGAAGTCATTCGCATCAAATGTTGGCACTTTGCCTTCACCAAGCTGGCGGTTGTAATCTTTTGCCAGTTTAATCACGATGCCAGATAGCAAGATGATCGCCACTAAGTTGACTATCGCCATCAGACCCATAGAGACGTCAGCAAGCGACCATACGACTGGTAACGAAGCTAGTGCACCAAACATCACCATACCAAGAACAATAACGCGGAAAATGCTTAAGCCCGCTTTATGATTGTGCTCTAGGAAGATTAAGTTCGTTTCAGCATACGAGTAGTTTGCAATAATTGAAGTAAACGCAAAGAAGAAGATTGCCACAGCAACAAAGATGCCGCCCCAATCGCCAACTTGTGAGCTCAATGCACGCTGAGTTAGCTCGATACCCGTCACTTCTGTTGCTTGACCGACATACTCACCAGACATCAGGATGATAGCCACTGTTGCAGAACAGATAACGATCGTATCCATGAACACGCCTAGCATCTGTACGTAACCTTGAGACGCTGGGTGTGGTGGGTAAGGTGTTGCTGAAGCTGCCGCGTTAGGTGCAGAACCCATACCTGCTTCATTCGAGAATAGACCGCGCTTGATACCGTTAATCATTGCCTGTGCAATTGCGTAGCCAAGACCACCTGCTGCTGCTTCTTGCAGACCAAATGCACTCTTAAAGATAAGCATCAATACATCAGGTAATTTCTCTAGGTTAGAGAACATGATGAACAACGCTAGGGCTAGATAAAGTAGTGCCATGATCGGAACGATCATCTCAGCAACTCTTGCGATACGCTTGATGCCACCGAAAATAACAATTGCAGACAGTAAAACAACGGCAATACCGACATACAGGTTATTCCAACCAAATGCGTTGCTCATTGCATTGGCAATTGAGTTAGCTTGTACTGCGTTGAATACCAAACCAAAAGCGATGATTAGGAAAACTGAGAACAACACGCCCATCCAACGCATGCCCAGGCCTTTTTCCATGTAGTAGGCAGGGCCACCACGGTAGTTGCCATCATCATCTTTGGTTTTGTATAGCTGCGCCAGTGTGCTCTCAGCAAACGATGTTGCCATACCAAGCATTGCAATCAGCCACATCCAGAAGATCGCACCAGGACCACCCGCAGTCAATGCAACTGCAACGCCCGCCATGTTACCTGTACCAACACGTGCAGCAAGACTAGTACAAAGCGCTTGGAAAGAGGAAATACCAGCTTTGTCTGCTTTACGGCTGTTCTTAAGAACAGAGAACATGTGGCCGAAATGGCGGAACTGAATGAACCCTAATCGAACGGTGAAGTAAATACCAACACCAACAAGAAGATAAACCAGAATCGAGCCCCAGAGGAGATCGTTCATCAAATTGATTAAGTCTGTCATGTGTACCTCAAAGTGAGTTGCGCCAGTCTATGCGTCCTAGCCATCCACCAAATTGCCTGCTAAGTGTCAAAGTGTGCTTAGCTTTTTAAGTAATGTTTATGGGCAATCTAGAATCGTAAACGTCGCTTCATGCATCCATTTTACGTACCAGCGTATTTTTTGACGGGCGGATAATGCAACCTAGGAGCGCAAAAATCAATATGCAACAATAGGAATAACATTGTTATTTTTCACTATAAAGTCACCAAAAAATAACATAAATAGAAGACTTAACACTCAAACTGCGCAACATTTCAATTACCAAACACCAACATAAATAATTATTCTTCATTAAATGGAATGGTAAACCGTATAAACAAGAACAAGCTAGTATTCACAAGGTGTTACATAAATTTACGCTAGTGACTTACCATCTAATTGAACACTATTTCATCAAACTGATTTTATGCAACTTTAACCTTTGCGCAGTGCACCCATTCATCAAATCGAATTAACATAGAAAATCTCTCTATTTAATCGTTTTCTTGAGATCGTTTGTGCATTTTTTATCCACATCGTTGCAATAAAAAGTGTGATTTTGAGAATATTTTTGCACGAAAATGTCATGCTACCGACACAAATGCGAAATATATCATGGTTATTCTCACGGCTATTGTGGTACTAAAAAAACTCCACAAGGACTGGTTACAACAGTTTAGCTTAAGAAAGGTAAAGGTGGCTTATGGAAGGCTTTCAACTAGATGACATTTTTAATCTGGATACTACCTCAACAACCAAATCTCGTGCCAAACCAGTAAAGCGAAAGTGGCGTGAAATAGAAGAGATGAACGACAGACGCAATTTGCTTAAAGAGCTGCGCGAACTTGATGTCTGTACCGATTATAACTTGGAAGACATTAAACTCTAATTCAAACAAAAGGCACCTTACAGGTGCCTTTTGTTTTTTGTTTACAGTGACCGTAAACACCGTGAGTTTATGTACCAAGGTTTAAGTATGAATACCATTATTACTCAATGAGAATCTTCCGTACTTTTTGCCGAGAAATATGCACACTAAATTTTCGGTTGATTCCCAATAAATAAGAAATGTATCTCACAAACCCGAGAGACGGCTTTCGCTCGCTCAGGTTTCATCATTCAGTCTTAAACATATTCAGTATCACTTTGACGAACACGTTCGGCCAACTGCTTATAACGATCAGCAATCGTGTCACCAAACACAGGATCATCCTCACTGACGCTCCATAAGCTCTCGACATGCTGCCAATCTTCTGTGGTAAATAACTCTTCAATGAGAGGCAAAATTTTTCGCTCTTCTAGCTCCAAGTGGTGCCTTTGCGATTCTATGAAATCTTCTAGGTGAGCGACAAACATGTCTTGTGGCACAACAGCATCCTGAAGGATCATCTCTATCACGGATGAAAACTCTCTGGTTTTACTCGCTAACTCTAGATGTTCTTTCTCTAAATTTTCCATGGTTTGTTGCTTACCATAGTGTTCAAGAAAGTGGTGATAGAGGATATCTTCTTTCGGGTGGTGTACTTTCTCCGAATGATTAGAGAGGTAATCAACAATCTCGCTTACTAACGCATAGTTGATTACACGTTCTTTTTTTATCTCATTAAGCTTATGGCGCAGTATCGCCAACAGACGAACCATATAACCATGTTCGCGTCGAATTCTTTCGATCATCATAGCGTCTCTCCTTAACACCTACTTTTAGTAAGTGTACATGAGAAATTTACTATCAGCCTCGAGCGTGCTCAAAAAAACAGCGATCATACCATCCATGATCGCTGTCTCTTCATTTATACCGTTAATGGCAAATGCCAGTTAATTGGTGCTTTTTCTTGTGATGTAAGCAACTGGTTTGCTTGAGAGAAATGCTTACAACCGAAAAAGCCTCGATGTGCAGAAAGTGGCGATGGGTGTGGGGCAGCTAACACATGGTGCTTATTGCGATCGATAAAACGACCTTTCTTCTGTGCATGTGAACCCCACAGCAAGAACACTACACCTTCTTGATGCTGATTAATGGCTTCAATCACTCGATCAGTAAACGTTTCCCAACCTGTCTTTGAATGTGAATGCGCTTTACCTTGCTCCACCGTTAATACCGTATTGAGTAACAATACGCCTTGTTCAGCCCAGCTTTGCAAAAAACCATGCTGAGGGATTTGGAAACCTTCAATATCTTGCGCCAGCTCTTTATACATATTAACCAGTGACGGTGGCGTTTTAATGCCAGGAAGTACAGAGAAACACAGGCCATGCGCCTGATTTGGGCCGTGGTATGGGTCTTGTCCTAGAATCACGACCTTAACGTCTTTGAACTCGGTAAAACGAAACGCGTTAAAGACATCTTTTGCGGGAGGAAAAATAGCTTTGCCTGCGGCGCGTTCGGCTTCAACAAAATTCAAGGTGTCTACAAAGTAGCTCTGCTTTTTCTCTTCGCCGATCACATCGTGCCAAGTGGGTGACTGATTCATGGAAAGTTCCTGTCCTAAATTTTGCTTCTATTCTAACGAGCGAAACTCAAACAAACAAAAACTTACCACGAACTTGAGACAAGTAATAAAAGACTAATGCTTCTGTGGCGTTCGAAAATGCCCCTGTCCGGTAATGTGACGATTAGGCATCGGTAAGCGAAGCACGCGACGAGTGAAAGCATAAGGAGTAAAAGAGAGTGGTCGAGACATGTTGGCATCCTTCTTTGCTAATTCAGAGATTGATGTTCAATGACTAAGAAAGAAAGGTGCCAACTTTGTGGTTACGCCATTAACTGGCAATGGCCGCTAAATGGAATTGACGCAACGTGTTGATCTCTTGCTGCCAAATATCTGGATCAATTGTTTCCAAAATCAGAGGGATACCATCAAAACGAGGGTCTTTCGCGATGTACTCAAAGCAATCCCACCCGATCTCTCCTTTACCTAGCGAATGGTGGCGATCTACTTTGCTGGCAAACTCTACTTTTGAATCATTTAGATGCATTGCTCTTAAATAGTGCATACCTACGATACGGTCGAACTCTGCAAAGGTGCGCTCGCAATCTTCTTTTGTACGTAAGTCATAACCAGCCGTAAAGGTATGGCAGGTATCAATACAAACGCCGACACGATCTTTATCTTCCACTTGCTCGATGATTTCAGCAAGGTGCTCAAACTTCCAGCCTAAGTTAGTGCCTTGACCTGCCGTATTCTCGATAACAGCGATCACATTCGGCACCGCTTTATGCGCAAGATTGATCGACTCGGCGATCGTTGCGAGGCACTCCTGTTCAGAGACTTTCTTTAGGTGACTACCCGGATGGAAGTTAAGCAAAGTCAGCCCCAACTGATTACAACGCTCCATTTCATCAATAAATGCCGCGCGGGATTTATTCAGCTTTTCTTCTTCCGGCGCACCCAAGTTAATCAGATAAGAATCATGGGGAAGAATATGCCCTGCTCCGAAACCCAGCATTTTACAGTTCGCTTTAAACGCACTGATGGTTTTTGCTTCTAAAGGCTTCGCCACCCACTGGCGTTGGTTTTTTGTAAATAGTGCGAAGGCATTCGCGCCAATTTCACGAGCTCTCAACGGAGCTTGATCGACCCCACCAGCAGCAGAGACATGTGCACCAATGAGTTTATTCCCAAGCTTGTTTTTCATGTTTGTCATTTAATCACTTTAGACTTTCAGTATTGCTACCTAAATACAGATAGTTGCGTTAACCAGTTTAAACTTTAATCTCAATTTGTAGTAAATTTACAACAAAACTAGTTATTAAATATTTTTTATATTATCAAATAAATTGTAATTAGTTTGTTTTCAAAGGTTTTATTGATTTAACTCAATAAAATTACCTTAATAAAAATAATGTTTTTGGTTGTTTTTTGACTTAAATCAATATTAAAATAGTGGATATTAGCTATATAATACTCAGCTCAACGAAAATTCGAAAATTAACACCAATAATCACCACGTAAGTGGTCTAGGAGATAGTGATGATCCAAGGTATCCAAATTACAAAAGCGGCAAACGACGACCTACTAAACTCTATCTGGCTATTAGATAGCGAAAAAAATGAAGCTCGTTGTGTTGCTGCAACTGCTGGCTACGAAGCAGACCAAGTTATCGCAATCAGCGACCTAGGTGAATACGAAAGCCGTGAAGTTGCAATCGAAACTGCTCCTCGTATCGAAGGCGGCCAACACCTAAACGTGAACGTGCTTAAACGCGAAACACTAGAAGATGCAGTTGCACACCCAGAGAAATACCCACAACTAACTATTCGTGTTTCTGGTTACGCAGTACGTTTTAACTCGCTAACTCCAGAGCAACAACGTGATGTAATCGCTCGTACTTTTACTGAGACTCTATAATCTCTCAGTAAATTAGCTCGCTAGAATTTAAAAAGCTTGGTCAGCAATGACCAAGCTTTTTTTGTTTCAGAATCCTTCTAAACCCTTTCTATAATGGAAAGCAACTCGCCTCTGAGGTGCATTTCTTTGCGAAGGATCTTTCTGAAACGCTTGCGCTACAGAGGTTGGATCAAGCCTATCTCTTTGCAGTGACGCCCCTTCTGCCCACCAAATCAATTGATGCATAGTGCGATTCATATAGTTGTCCCACTGCGTCTGCTCCGACTCATCCGCAGCAACGCCCTGCTCATCAAACACTTCTTGCGCTTTCGGAATGTGGATCATCGCAGAGACAGGTAGACATCCAAGTTCAGATAAGAAGGTACGCATAGAAACGGCAGCTCTAACACCACCCCATTGTCCGGCAGAATAGGTCACGATAGCACTCGGCTTGTAAGAAAACAGCGAACTGCCGAAATGGTTAAGCGTGTTCGCCAGAGCAGGACTCATCGAATGGTTATATTCCGGGCTAACCATCACATACCCATCCGCATGTTTGATTTTGTCTGCCAGCTCACTTAGGTTCTGCGGAACTTTAGAGCGGTGATAAGCAAACTCGGGCTTAAACACATCACCAAAGTCGTAATTCAAAGGGTCGATGATTTCGACCGTATGTTGCGAATGTTGACTCGCGATGAGTTTTTCACACGCTTTACTGACTCGCATTCCTAAACGGGCTGGTCGTGGTGGCGTGCTGTCTCTCACTGAGCCAAGAAAAATCAAAAAATGCATGCTTCTCTTTCCATCTCATTTAGTTAAGTTCGTTTCTCAATCATAAAGAGAGTCAAAACTTACCGACAATAAAAAAGGTGAATGATTACTCATTCACCTCTCGTTATTTCTGTTTTTGATACTTACTATACTTTGAAGCTTACTGCACGCGGCGCAGTACTTGTTTCAATGCGTCAAAGTCTGCATCGAGCTCTTCCGATAGCAGCTCCATCGCAGCGTGCTTCGCTAGTGGCGCAGGAAGCTCGATATCGGATTCTAGAATATCATCCACGACTTCTTTGAACTTCGCAGGGTGAGCAGTACATAGGAACAGACCGGTTTCACCGTCTTGCAATTGTTCTTCAAGCACTCGGTAAGCAATCGCACCATGCGGTTCGCATAGGTAGCCTAGAGCATGTAAATCTTTCACTGACTGTGCGCTTTGCTCATCAGATACTGCGCCTTTACCTAACGTCTCCAAGCCCCACTCTTTCACGCGGCACAGCTCTTCAATACGAGGCCAGTTGTTTGGTTGGCTCACGTCCATCGCGTTCGATGTTGTTGCGACTGTTGGTTTTGGCTCCCACTTACCTGTTTCTAGGTAGCGAGGAACAGTGTCATTGGCATTAGTTGCCGCGATAAAGCGTTTGATAGGCAAGCCCAGCGCTTTTGCCAGTAGACCAGCAGTTAGGTTACCAAAGTTACCACTTGGTACTGATACCACTAGGTTTTCACGCTCTTGCTTGCTCATTTGCGCAGCTGCTTCAAAGTAGTAACAGATTTGCGCCATCAAACGGCTGATGTTGATTGAGTTTGCAGAGTTCAGACCGATCTCTTCACGCAGTGCAGAATCATCAAAAGCTTGCTTAACCAGTGCCTGACACGCATCGAAGTCTCCATCGATCGCGACAGTATGGATGTTCTTACCAAGCGTACAGAATAGCTTCTCTTGCAGTGGGCTGATCTTACCTTTCGGGTAAAGAATCACAACGTTGATGTCTTCCATACCGTAGAAAGCATGCGCAACGGCTGCGCCAGTATCGCCAGAAGTTGCTGTCAGAATGGTGATCTTGCCACCGTCCGAAACGGCTGCAAGAGATTGCGCCATAAAGCGACCACCAAAGTCTTTAAACGCAAGCGTTGGGCCATGGAACAGCTCCAGTGCGTAAACACCATCTCTTACTTGGTTGATAGGCGCAGGGAATTGGAATGCAGCATCAACAAGAGCATTCACTTTCTCCTCTGTAAGTTCATCTCCAATTAACGCCGATAGAATCTTAGTGCTACGAGAGACAAAGTCTTCTGCAAGCAGCGCATCGATATCTTCAAATTTTGGTAATTCCGATGGGAAAAATAGGCCTTGATTGCGACCTAACCCTTGGCGAACGGCTTGGCCAAAGGAAACTTGTTCATCATTTTCTTTTATATTGTAAAGCTTCATAGCTCACTTCCTGTTACTTTCGAACCCTGCTTATCTAGACGACAAACGTGGACGAATCCTTCTTCGTTTTGTACGTAGTTTTGTTCTAACCAGCGAGCAACTCGCTCAGCGACATCTTTCTCTTTGCAAATACTGAACAGTGTCGGACCACTGCCAGAAATACCGGTTGCCAATGCACCCGCAGACGCTGCGTATTGACGTGCATTCGCAAAACCTGGAAGCAGTTTCTCACGATACGGTTCTGCGATCACGTCTTTGATCATTTTTGCAGCAAGTTCTGGCTGACCAGAATGACACGCATGAATAAAGCCCGCAAGGTGGCGACCATGAGCAATGATATCTTGTCGGCGGTATTGAGATGGTAGGATCTCACGCGCTTCCGCCGTTGATACCTTGATACCCGGATACGCCATCACCCAGTACCAATCATCAAAGCAAGGTACTTCTTGACTGATGATACCCAACTCTTCAAGCATCAGTTGCACACCACCAAGGTAACATGGCGCAACGTTGTCGTAGTGAATACCACCAGAGATCTTGCCTTCCATCTCTCCCATCAGCGCTAGTAATTCTGTCTCGTTAATTGGCTGTCCATGGAATCGGTTCAATGCATCTAATGCAGCAACGATAGAACATGCACTTGAGCCTAAACCAGAGCCAATTGGCATGTTCTTTTCTAGCGTCATCTCAAGTGGTTTTAGCTCAACGCCTTTTTTGTCTAACTCACGAGCAAACACAAGCCAACAGTCGTAGACGATGTTCTCTTTTGGTTCAGTTGGCAATTTCTCAACAAAATCACCCGCCGTTTTAAGGCTGAACGGGTCAGCCCCAGATTTCACCAATACACGGTCACCCAATAGTGTGCCATCCACTGGAGACACGGCAGCCCCCAGCACATCAAAGCCAACGCTTACATTACCAATTGATGCTGGGGCATAAACCACTACATCCATATCACTTGAACTCATTATTGTTATACCCCTAGTTTCCAACCTAAAGTACGCATCACGTCAGAAAATACACCCGCAGCCGTTACTTCGGTGCCTGCACCATAGCCACGTAACACTAGTGGGATTGGCTGATAGTAACGGCTGTAAAATGCCAGTGCGTTTTCACCGTCCTTGATTTTATACATTGGATCGTTTTCATCCACCGCAGCGATGCTTACTGTGCACTTGCCCTCATTAATCTCACCAACGTAGCGCAGTACTTTGCCTTCTTCCGCTGCCTTTGCAGATAATTCTTTAAAGTAGGCGTCTGCTTCAGGTAAACGCGCCATAAATTCATCAACGCTACCAGAATCATCAAAACCTGGTGGCAGTGCTTGATCAACCACAACGTCTTCTAGTTCTAGAGACATGCCTGCTTCACGAGCTAGGATCAGAAGCTTACGCGCGACATCCATACCAGAAAGGTCATCACGAGGATCCGGTTCAGTAAAACCATTTTCTTTTGCGATATTAGTTGCTTCACTTAGGCTCATACCTTCATCTAACTTACCGAAGATGTATGACAGAGAGCCAGAAAGAATACCGCTGAAGCGCTCTAGCTCATCACCCGCTGAGATTAGGTTTTGCAGGTTTTCGATTACCGGTAGACCCGCCCCCACAGTTGTTTCGTACATCAGCTTGCGACGAGAGCTGCGCGCAACATCGCGAAGCTGATGGTAGTAAGCCATGCTTGCTGTATTTGCTTTTTTATTTGGTGTAACGACATGGAAACCAGCAGCTAGGAAATCAGCGTATTGATTCGCAATATCTTCACTTGATGTACAGTCAACCAATACTGGGTTGATGATGTGGTTACGTTGAACCAAAGAAATCAAACGCGCTAGGCTGAACTCTTCTGTCGCTGCCGACATACGATCACGCCAATGATCGAGTGGCAGACCTTCACTATCAAGCAGAAGACCTTTGCTGTTTGCCAAGCCACACACGCGAATAACGATGCCTTTTTCCGCAAGCTTCGCCTGTTGACGCTCGATCTGATCCACCAGCTCACCACCAACGCCACCAATACCAACCACGAATACGTCTAAGAAGTGCTTAGAGTTGAATAGGTTTTCGTGACACGCTTTGATCGCTTCAGAGATTTTATCTTCAGGAATCACGGCTGAGATAGCACGCTCAGATGAGCCCTGTGCGATGGCTACAATGTTTACGTTCACTTCAGCAAGAGATGAGAAGAAGCGAGATGCAACACCGCGCGATGTACGCATGCCGTCACCAACCAACGTTATGATTGAAACATTATCAATAAACTCGACCGGCTCTAATAAGCTATCTTTCAGTTCCAACTCAAACGCATCGGCCAGTACTTGTTGCGCTTTTGCTTTATCTTCTGCCTCAATACAGAAGCTAATGCTGTACTCAGAAGAAGACTGAGTAATAAGAACAATAGACACACCAGCGGAAGACATTGCGCCAAATACGCGGCTTGCCATGCCAACCATACCCTTCATACCTGGGCCGGAGACGTTAACCATAGTTAGGTCGTTTAGCGTCGTGATACCTTTGATCGCCAGATTGTCTTCACCAGTGTCTTGCCCAATCAAAGTTCCTGCACCTTGTGGGTTAAAGCTGTTTTTGATCAGACATGGGATGTGGAACTGTGCGATTGGGGCGATGGTTTTCGGGTGCAGAACGGAAGCACCGAAGTAAGAAAGCTCCATCGCTTCTTGATAGCTAAGAGATTTAAGTAGGCGAGCATCTTCGACTAAGCGAGGGTCACAGTTGTACACACCATCTACGTCTGTCCAGATCTCACAGCAATCTGCGCGCAGACACGCCGCAAGAACCGCCGCCGAATAATCAGAGCCATTGCGACCAAGTGTTACCAATTCACCTTTCTCGTTACCTGCGGTAAAGCCAGGCATGATGTTCACATGACCTTGAGGAAGAGGATTCTGGCGGAAGTTCTGAGTCGAAACTTCAACATCGACCATGGCTTCAAGGTGATCACCTTTTGCGTATAGGTATTCAACTGGGTCGATAAGATGTGCAGGCTGGCCTTTGGCTTCTAACACCGCTTTCATCAATTGAATCGAAACGCGTTCGCCTTTGCTAATAATACGTGCATTAACATTGTTTGGGCACATGCCAAGAAGATTGATGCCATGAACGAATTGGCGTAATTGAGAGAGAGAAGTTTTCACTTGGTTATCGAAAGCTGAACCATCGATATTGGGTAGTACTGCTTGGACTTGAGTGAAGAGCGTTTTAAACGACTCCTCCAACTCTTTGATTTGTAGTTCTGCTTCACCATTGCGCAATGCGCCTTCAATGACCGCAACCAATTTGTTTGTTGTTTTACCAGGAGCGGAAAGAACAACCGCCACTTCTTCTTGTTGAGCGTTATTGGCAATAATGTCTGCCGCTCTCAAAAAGCGATCTGCATCAGCTAGTGATGATCCGCCAAACTTCAATACTCGCATCCCTTCCTCCGGTATATCTTCTTAAATTTGTCTAAATTCTGGATAAAAAAGCATAAAAAAAGGCCTGTATCTTGTTGGATACAGGCCTTTTTTGTGAATTTCTTTCGCTCAGCAGCCTGCCCCAACATGTGTCGTGTCGGTAATAATAATGGTCGTGGTCATTACTACTAGGCTGTTAGATGGCATAAATAAATATTCAACGTTAATTGTGTTTGCTTAACTCTACGTTTACCGAGTTTCTGATACATAGTCAACAAAAAATTGTTTGTTTTTCCATCTTTCAGAGAATTCTGCTAAGCAATGTCATTGATATTTATAGTTAATTACACATTATTGATCATTTAAAAATCTACAGTTAGTTTTTGTAAAGGACTTAACCATCATCACCAGTTCGGTTTTTTATCTAATAACTAGTCTGATCTTTGCCATAAAACGTACGATCAAATAATTCGAGAGGGTTGTGACACATAACAACAACTTAACTGTGACTTATGTTCATAGGATCGAATTATTTAGAAAATAGGTGAGCTAGCTTTCATATTCTATGCTTTAATAGTCAGAAGCTTTGGGCGCATACTAATAAAAAAGTTGACACAAGGAGTGGTGAACATGAAAAGAGGGCTTTTTCTGTTGCTGTTTTTTGTGCCTGGTGTTTGTCTAGCAAACGAGCTTCCGCCGCTTCCAGGCAAAACATCCCCTTCTCCTCATAAACTATTCATTTCCAGCGACAGTTATCAGTCTGACAGTTTTGATGTTTGGAATATCGATACGGGTTACGCTTACGAACTTTTTGATTCGGTAGACGTTTATGTCGGTGCGCGAGTCAATAACTCTCCTACCAAAAATCAAAGTGGTTTTTTGAGTGGGATCAGCTATCACTTTAATGATCGTGTCACGCTGAAAAGTACAGTTCGCTCTTACAAGAACGAAACAGCGGAAGGTATTCGCCAAGACGACAGTAGCCTCGCGGCTGAAGTATCAAGTCGCGTAAAAATTACCGATAAACTGGATCTTCACGCGACTCTTGATTACCAAGATTGGCAACAAGGCTTTGAGGTTGGTTTAGGCTTTCGTTTTTAGAAGTCCAGCTTTTGCTTAGAAATCAACACACCGTTCCAGTCCGCGTAAACGTAGTGCTTAGGTTGAACGATTTGGCTTTGCATCGTTAAGGTTACGTTTACCTCTCCTATCCCGCGTTTCTCTGTTTTAAACGGGTTAGTTCCAAGAGCTTGAACGCCAATGTCCATTTGAGATATTTGTGCTACGTCGCGTATTGCACCATAGACAATGATACCTTCCCACCCATTTTCTATTCCGAGTATCGCTAATTGATCGCCGAGTAATGCTCTCTGACACGATCCATGTCCGTCAACAATCAATACTTTACCCGTTCCATCTTCGCCCAGTACTTCACGCACTTTCGAGTTATCGTGATAGCAGCGCACCGTAACGATTTCACCGTAAAAAGCGCTACGTTGACCAAAGTTCTGCAATGGTAAAGTAAGCAAGCTCACTTGGTCTTCAAATTGGTCACAAATATCGGGTGTAATGTCTCTCATATTTCCTCCGTGAATTTTCTCACCCAAGCGGTGCTTCAGTGAGCAGTATCCTTTTCTATACCTTCTATACGAGCCGAGGTTTAATGGAGCCTAACGTATGAAAAACTTTCGGCTGCGAGCACGCAATAAGATAAAGTTGGTCATTAATGACGTAATAAATCGCGTTTTGTTGAAAGTCACTCGCCAATTCAACGGCTACCTCTGGCGACAACTCGACGGCAAAGCTTTCCTCATACCATGTAAAAGCGCTATCACCTACCGTGACAGGCGCGTAATTAACGTGCTGTAGCTGTTTTTCTAACGCGTGATTGTTTATGCTGTTCTCTTCTTTGGACCTCAAGTTACTGTATGGGTTCCAAGCGGTTATCACAGCATAGTTTGAAACACGCCACTCGGCTTCGAATCTGAAAAAAGATTCTGAATAAGCATTCCATAACGATGCGTCTATGTTCTTATTACTTTTTTCTATCATAAGTCTTAAACGATTAATAACAGTTACATTTCATCAATTGATATAAATCAACAAACTGAATGGAATTAACATTTGAGCATTGTTAGCATGCTGTTAACAATATAAAATCCGCTCAATATCTTAGGGTGTTTACGTTTCAGGCCCCACTGAAAGCAGGAAATGAAAGGTAAACAAGCCCTTTAGAATAAACGTCGCCATTGGATACTGGTGAGTTGGCAAAATTCCATGGAGGGCGGATAACTGAAAGAAGTGTTTTTTTGATCAACTTGATTTATTATCAAAATCACATTACCTGTATGTTATATTTTTGCCTAGAATTTATTCTATTAGCACAATTTTGTCACAAATTTAGGTACCGCCAATGCAAACCCCGCAGATTCTTATCGTTGAAGATGAGCAAGTAACTCGTAACACTCTTAAGAGTATTTTTGAAGCAGAGGGATACGCTGTTTTTGAAGCCAGTGACGGTGAAGAGATGCACCAAGTGTTGTCTGATAACTCAGTCAACTTGGTTATTATGGACATTAATCTTCCAGGCAAGAATGGCCTTCTACTAGCGCGTGAATTACGCGAGCAAGCGAACATTGCTTTAATGTTCCTGACAGGCCGTGACAATGAAGTAGACAAGATCCTAGGTCTTGAGATTGGTGCAGATGACTACATCACTAAACCATTCAACCCACGTGAACTAACTATTCGTGCACGTAACCTACTTAGTCGCTCAATGAGCTCTAACGCGGTGCAAGAAGAGAAGCGCTCGGTAGAAAAGTATGAATTCAACGGTTGGGTACTAGACATCAACAGCCGCTCTCTAGTAAGCCCTGCTGGTGATAGCTACAAGCTACCTCGCTCTGAGTTCCGCGCATTACTGCACTTCTGTGAGAACCCGGGTAAGATTCAAACTCGTGCAGATCTTCTTAAGAAGATGACTGGTCGTGAACTTAAGCCACACGACCGTACTGTAGACGTAACGATTCGTCGTATCCGTAAGCACTTTGAGTCTGTTTCAGGTACGCCAGAAATCATCGCCACTATCCACGGCGAAGGTTACCGCTTCTGTGGCGATCTAGAAGACTAGATTTAACCGCTAATATGCAAAGGGCTTGCTCATTGAGCAAGCCCTTTTTGTTTTAGGTCTAACGACTAATGCAACATCATTGCGGTTAATAAACCTTGTTAATCTTCACGTACTTTTCGACTAACCAACGCTG
Organism: Vibrio sp. YT-18; assembly: GCF_033337345.1. Lineage (NCBI taxonomy): Bacteria > Pseudomonadati > Pseudomonadota > Gammaproteobacteria > Vibrionales > Vibrionaceae > Vibrio > Vibrio sp. YT-18. The sequence goes on from NZ_JAWOQO010000014.1 coordinate 77,606, forward strand.
TTTACCCGCATCGTCTAGAAGCACTGCGATATCAACCGATTTTTCTGTGTTCACATCAATGTGAGACGAGAACGCCACCTCCCATCGGCTTTCACTGTGCGTTCGAGTATCTAAAGACGCACTGTCCACCAACCACTCTTTTTGCCCCTGTTTAATAATAAGAGCTTCTGCCGTTAGATTTGCAGGAAGTAACTGATCTCCTTCGAGGTAAAGTGCACCTTGAATACTTTGCTCTTCCACGTCCCCAATATTCGGCATGAGGTTCACCCATAAATTACTTTTGAGCTCAACATTAACCTCATTAATCGTAATCTGACTGTTTTGTTGCCAATTCACATTTGGAACGGAACTACAGCCTGCCATCAATGCCATGACTAACGCCAATGGTGCGATTCTTTTCATGTTATTTCCTTTGTTCCAACCAACTTTTGAGGACTTGAATATCGTTTTGGTATTCATTTTTGATCTCTTCAACCCAGTCTGAAATGTTTTCCCACCATGCAGGCATATCGGGCGATTGCGCTTTTTGCGCCACACTTTGGATACGTTTCAGGCCAATTGAACCTGCAGCACCTTTGATTTTATGCGCTTCAGAAACAATCCCATCTTGATCTTTCGCTGTCATGTTCGAATCTAAGACATCGATATAGTCTGGCATCATATCTTCAAACATTTTTATGCTGTCGTAGACAGGTTTTGCACCAACAATGTCGACGTAAGACTCTAACATATCCATATCGAGCAAATGTGTCTCAATCACAGGAGAAGGCACTGGCTCTTCCACTGTTTCGGGACCGCTCACCACTTCCTTAGGTTGTTCTAACTGGTGAGCGAAGAATTTATCAATCACTGACTGAATAGCATTCACTGCCAGCGGCTTACTGATCGCATCATCCATGCCGTTATCTAAGTATTCACGACGATCTTTCATTACATTAGCAGTTAAGGCGACCAATGGAGGAAGATTGTTATAATGCTTGCGGTAATAATTGGCGACATCAAAGCCCGTCATATCAGGCAGTTGGATATCCAACAACGCTAAGTCGTATTTTTCTGGCACAAAGTTCACTAACGCTTCTTGGCCCGTCATTGCCACGGTGACAGAGTGCCCTAAGCTCTCAAGTAACGATTTAGCCACAGTTACGTTAAGCTCGATGTCTTCGACCATAAATATGTTGAGGCGCACATTGTCGCGTTTCGCATCAATGACTGGCTCAGCTAGTTCAACAATCGGAACGTGGATCGATACAGTAAAAGTGCTACCAAAGCCTTCCTCACTGGTAACCGTAATGTCACCATCCATCATATTGATCAGTTGCTTAGATACCGCCAAACCAATACCTGTACCGACCGCATGCAGGTTGTCCTTGCCTGATTTCACTTGGTAGTACATCGCAAAGATCTTATCTAGCTCTTCGTCTGGGATACCAATACCAGTGTCTTCCACTTCCATAATAATGGTCGCAAAATCGTCTTCGACATCCGCGCTCACTGTCATCACAACGCCACCTTCTTTGGTGAACTTCATTGCGTTGCTGACCAAGTTCCAAATCACCTGACGTAGACGGGTTGCATCCACTTCAATTGCTTTTGGCAAGTCGCTTAAACGTTCTAAGTCAAAGCGTAACCCTTTTTGTTCCGCCATCAGAGCAGAGATACTCTCAATCTCTGCGACGAAGTCTTCGAAGTTAAGTGGCGCAGGTAATAGTTCTAACTTACGGCGATCAAATTTATCCATATCGATAATATCGTTGAAGATGTTACCTAGAGTAATCGCACTCACATTGATGGTCTGCATGTGTTTACGCTGCTCTTCTGTCAACGGACTATCTAGAAGCATACGACTTAAGCCTACAATGCCATTCAGCGGCGTTCGCAGCTCATGACTGATGGTTGAGATGAAGGTAGTTTTGTCGCGGCTTGCTTTCTCTAACGACTCTTCATGGCGCTTACGTTCAGTGATATCACGACCGAACCCAACGAGACCAAGGTGGCGGCCATCTTTGCTGTAAAATGGCACTTTACGCAGCTCAAAGTAATGCTTGCGACCATCTGGGTATTCGAGCCATTGCTCGTAAGTAATTGCTTGATTATCGGCAAAAACCTTTTGGTCAGTATCAACGATATGCTCGGCGATTTCTTTGCTATACACATCCCAAGGGCTTAATCCGACTAACTGGTGCTCTTTCTTGCCCGTTAGCTCTTCCATCGCGCGGTTACAGCCAGAGAAAACACCATCCGCATTGCGGTAGTAAATTAAGTCTGGTGAGGCATCAATAAATGAACGCAGTAATGCGGTACGTTCTGCCAACTCTAATTGAGTACGTTCGCGTTGGAACACCTCATTTTCGAGGTCTTGCATCGCCTCTTCACGTGCTTCTTCCGCTTTAATACGCTCTTCAATTTCTTGGTTAAGCTTTTCAATGTTTTGTTGAAGTTGGTAATTCAGCTCTTGATCTCGCGAACGCATGTCCTTCAGTTTGGACACCAGCTTAGTTAAACGCTGGCGAGACTCTTCTAGTTGATCGACAACCACAGAGAGGAAGTAAACCGCCCAAGGGGTGATCAATAGACCAAAAAACACCGAACGGACAATGTCGATATCATCTACTCGCCCTTTGAGAGCTAAAGTAATCCCTACCTGCACCACAACAGCTAATGCCACCAGCGCAAGGGCTAGCAAAATAGAGAAGCGAACAATCCCCAGTTTGACTAGCAAGTCGACATAATACTGGGCGAGGTTTTTCATGGGTTTCATTAACTACTCCATGGTGGTGGCTAGATAGCGCCATTCGATGATGAAAAACAGGTAAATGCACTCGACCTAACGCAATTTAGGTCTGTTTGATTAGTGAAAAACACACGGTGCGATCTGCGCTTGTGACACGAGATAGAAAGATAAACCAACGAGCGCACAGGCTTCTGTAAGTTTAACGTGTTTAATACGGTGATTTAAACAATCAGCTATCAACTTAGAGCAAGCGGTCACAAAGCGTTAGCAAGAACTGGGGTGAATACAGGTGCGATTACGTCCATCAGCTTTAGCTTGGTATAACGCACTGTCAGCCATAGCGATGCCCATTTCGGGTTCATCACCATGCTGAGGAATGTAAGAGACCAGACCGATACTGACGGTAAGGCGTTCAGATGCTTCTGAACTGTCGTGTTCCATATCAAGCTGTAGAATTTTCTCATGAATACGCTGTGCTACGTTGCGCGCACCTTCCGTGGTGGTATTCGGCAAGATAAAACCAAACTCCTCGCCACCATAACGCGCAACACAATCCGAAGAACGATTGATGACTTGTGTAAACACGGTAGCGACACTGACTAACGCTTCATCACCTTGTTGGTGACCGTAACAGTCGTTGTAATCTTTGAAAAAGTCGATGTCACATAACATGATGGTGAGCGGCAGCTTTTCTCGAGCGTGGTGGTACCACAATACCTGCAGTTGTTCGTCGAAACGGCGTCGGTTCGATACTTGAGTTAAGCTATCCATAAAGCTCAATTTTTCTAACTCTAGGTTGGCTTTTTCCAACTTTTGTTCTGCAAGATAACGCTCAGAAATATCACGCGCCATGATCAGCACACCATTCGTTCCTGATGCTTTATCTTTAAAAGGCGATTTCACCACATCAAACCACGTACTTTTACCATCACTACTCACGACTTTATCTATGTATCGAACTGGCTCTAACTGGCGTAATGCTTCTAAGTCACTGTCTGCTAAGCGCGCGTACATCTCTTTAGGAATCACGTCTTGGAGGCGCTTACCTATCAAATCAGAAATTTTTGAAATGCCTAACGCCTTAACAAAAGGCTGATTACACGCTTGATAGACCATGTTCTCATTGAAAATACCAATAGAGTCCGGACTGGCATCCAGAATCGTTTGTAAGATAGTATCTCTTTGCGCTAGCGCCACCTCTGTATCTTTGCGACGCTCCATTTCATCTCGCAGATTCTGTTGCATCTTGTGCCATTCAGTCACGTCATGACTAATAGACAGCGTACCGATAAGCTCACCACTCGGCGAAACAAGAGAGTTTTGATTGACTTCCAGTAAGCAACTTCGACCTTGTGGATCCGTTGTCCATTTACGTTCGCTTTTTCTGGTCATCTCACCCAAGGCCTTGGATGCGCAAGCTTCTTCCCTTCGCCCTTGCCAGAATTGATCAAATGCTCGATTGGTCGTTAATAGATTGCCTTGGCGGTCTTGGGTACAAATCAGCTCTGAAAGTGAGTCTAATGCCGAACGTGCGATGATTAATTGGGCAAGTTCTTGTTGCTGCTCTTGGTGAGTGGCTTGATATGGCTGAGCATAAAGAATCCAAACTCGATGATTGCGCAATAAACTCTTTCTGCCTGACAGCTCCACTTTAATAGATTCACTATCAGATAGTCGCCAGTCAAAAGCCTGCTGACGAAAATGACGACTAGAGAAGCGATCGAGAAACTGCTCAAGCTCATGAATATCGAATAAAGCAGGATACAAATATCCCGTTCCCAAAGAGCGAATGCCTAATAACTGCATCGCAGCCCGGTTAGATAGCAAGAGCTGAGCATGGCTAGTGTCCACCACTATGACTGGATAGGGAGAATCCGTTACTAGTTGCTTAAGTGACGTCTGAAAGTGCAAATAGATCAGTGCTAACGCGCACACGCCTGCGATTAACAACAAGACGACATAGCCATAACCGCCTTGACCACCCCAAAGCCAATTGAGTAACTGATCCATCGTTTAAACCTTCAAAGAACACTGGTTAAAATATATCAGTTATTTATTGAGCGATCTGCTATTAATTCCGGTTTAGTATAGATAAAGGTATTCCCCGTAAGACTCCCTTGAGCACCATGAGCACTGAGATCTCGACCAATTTCCGTCATCGCTAGCCAACGGTTTTCACACCACAGAGGCGATAATAACGTGGGCCTCCTGGCTGCTGATGAAACGCGATGATAAATCACATCTGGTGGTGTCATACGAATCATTTCACTGGCGATCGCAACATATTCTTCTAATTCAGGGGCTTCTAGCTTTCCAGCACGCCAAGCTTTCGCCATGGTGCTACCTTCGACAATATGCAAGCCATGTAACTTGATGCCATCCGTTCCCACGGCCAACACTTTTTGCAGCGTTTCAATATTTTCGGCGCGGGTTTCTTTGGGTAAACCCACAATTAAGTGAGTACAAACCTTGATTCCGAGTGTTCGAGCACGCTTAGTGATTTCGGCATAACACTCAAAGTCATGACCACGATTGATACGTTTGAGGGTGTCGTTGTTGGCGGTTTGAAGACCTAGTTCTAGCCAAATTTCATAACCTTGCTGTACATAGCCCGACAGTAAATCCAATACCGCATCAGGGACGCAATCAGGACGCGTCCCCACACAAAGACCAACCATGTCTGCAGCCTTTAGTGCTTCCTCATACATGTTTTTGAGAACTTGTACTTCTGCATAGGTACTGGTGTAGGCCTGAAAATAAGCGAGATACTTCTTCGCTCTGTGAATTTCACCTGCGCGATCTTTTAACTGTTCGTGAATGCTTTTTATCTGGACTTCTTCATCTGCAAACGAAGCCACATTGCAAAATGTACATCCTCCCCGCCCAATCGTGCCATCGCGGTTAGGGCAACTAAATCCACCGTGCAATGTTAACTTATGAACCTTTTCACCGTATCGACGCTGAAGATCTTGGCCGATTGTATTGACCAACTCATGTAACTGCATAAATTCTCACCAACAATAAATCGTAATCAATCTCACTACGATCTGTGTAAATAAATTACATCCCTGCAAGAAAAAACACACAATATTAATCAATTCAAACACCCACCATGCAGGTCAAAATCAATAAACTTGCATAATTAAAGACAAAAATCGTTCATGTTGCGTAAATGTTAAACTAAAAATGCATAATTAAACGAAAAAATTGGGTCACAACGCCGACTTTTTCATTGCAATCTGAAGTGACAAAATTGTAGGATACTTACACAACCCCGTTATTTTTGTGACTTTTATTACAAAGCACACTGCGGGATTTGTCGGTGTTATCCCACTCCTACCTATATAAATCACTAGATAGTGATAATAAATAAAGGGATACCACCAAGGATTGTTTTTCTCGCAAAACTTTTCCTGCGAGATACGGAAAGGAATCAAGACCGGTCAACCTAGATCGGTGGCGATAATAAATATAAAGGACAAGACGTAATCAATAGTCTAGGTAGTATTTGCTGCCCGGTACTTTTGCGTCGACATTGAACTGGAAGGATGTATCTATGGTAGATAGAGAGCAAAATCCACAGGGTCTGTACACTCCGGAACTGGAGCATGACGCTTGTGGTATCGGTTTTGTTGCTCACCTTAAAAACCGTAAATCTCATGAAGTAGTGACTCAAGCATTGGATATGCTGGCTCGCATGGAACACCGTGGTGGTCAAGGTTGTGACCCATGCAGCGGTGACGGTGCGGGTATCTTGCTACAAAAACCTCATGAATTCCTATTAGAAGAAGCCGTTAAGCTAGGCATTAAACTGCCTTCGTTTGAAAAGTATGGTGTTGGTGTCGTTCTTTTCCCGAAAGACGAATACAAACGCGAACAATGCCGTGACATTCTAGAACGCAACGCACAGCGTCTAGACCTTGAAGTTATCGGCTACCGCGTATTACCAACCGACAACTCCATGATTGGTGCCGACCCTCTAAGCACAGAGCCTCAATTTGAGCACGTGTTTATCTCCGGCGGCCCTGGCATCACGCCTGAAGAGCTAGAACGCAAACTGTACGTACTTCGTAATTACACCGTACGCGTTTGCCTAGAAAGCGTTTCGAACATTGGTGACGACTTCTACATTAACTCCATGTCTTACAAGACATTAGTGTACAAAGGTCAGTTAACGACTGAGCAAGTACCTCAGTACTTCCTCGATCTGCAAAACCCGACCATGGTGACTGCACTGGCACTGGTACACTCTCGTTTCTCTACCAACACCTTCCCGAAATGGCGTCTTGCACAGCCTTTCCGTTACATTGCCCACAACGGCGAAATCAATACAGTTCGCGGTAACTTGAACTGGATGAAAGCCCGTGAAGCAATCCTAGAATCAGACCTGTTCACTCAGGCTGAAATCGACATGCTTCTTCCAATCTGTCAGGAAGGCAGCTCGGATTCATCTAACTTTGACATGGCACTTGAGCTCCTAGTTCTGTCTGGTCGCAGCCTGCCACACGCATTGATGATGATGATTCCTGAAGCATGGCAAGAAAACAAAAACATGGATCCTAAACGTCGCGCGTTCTATCAGTACCATGCGAACATCATGGAACCATGGGATGGCCCGGCTTCCGTATGTTTTACTGATGGTGTTCAAGTTGGTGCGACACTAGACCGTAACGGTTTGCGCCCTTCTCGCTACACAGTGACCAAAGATAACTTCCTAGTGATGGCATCTGAATCTGGTGTTGTGGATATAGAACCAGAAAACGTTGAGTTCCGTGGTCGCCTACAGCCAGGTCGTATCTTCGTTGCAGACCTAGAACAAGGTCGAATCATCTCTGATGAAGAAGTGAAAGACACCATCGCAACGGCACAGCCTTACGAGAAGTGGGTAGAAGAAAACCTACTGAGCTTGAAGAAGCTGCCAGATGCGAGCAACCAGTTCAGCCAACCTAAGCCAGAACACCTTCTACACCGCCAACAAGCGTTTGGCGTAAGCACTGAAGAAGTGAACGAAATCATCGTTCCAATGGCGAATGACGCGAAAGAACCATTATCAGCAATGGGTGCCGACTGGCCTCTTGCGGTTCTATCTCATCAATCTCAGCACCTTTCAAACTACTTCAAGCAGCTGTTTGCACAAGTAACTAACCCACCGATCGACCCGATCCGTGAGCGCATGGTTATGTCGCTGAACACTTACTTGGGTAAAGACCAAAACCTTCTGACTGAAACACCACTTCACTGTCAGAAAGTAGAATTGGAATCGCCTGTTCTAGCCAACTCTGAGCTTGAAAAATTGCGTGCGATCGATAACGAGCACCTACAAGCGAAAACGTTGGATATCGTATTCCAAGCTAGTGAAGATCAAGGCAAACTTGAGCGTGCATTAAAACGTATCTGCCAATACGCAGAAGACGCGGTTATCGATGGTTATTCAATCATCCTACTCACTGACCGCGCAGTGAATTCAAACCACGCGGCGATCCCAGCAATGCTGGCAGTTGGCGCAGTACACCACCACTTGATCCGTAAAGGTCTACGTGCGAAGTGTGACATCGTGGTTGAAACTGGTGACGCGCGTGAAACGCACCACTTTGCAACGCTACTTGGTTACGGTGCGAATGCGGTTAACCCTTACCTAGTGATTGAAACCATCATTGAACTTCAACGTACGAAGAAGTTGGATCCAGAAGCGAACCCTCGCGATCTGTTCAACAACTACCGTAAAGCGATCAATGGCGGTCTTCTGAAGATCTTCTCGAAGATGGGCATCTCTACGCTACAGTCGTACCATGGTGCGCAAATCTTCGAAGCATTGGGTATCCACAAATCCGTGGTCGACAAATACTTCACAGGGACGGTTTCTCGTATCCAAGGTCTAACCCTTGATGATATCGCCAAAGAAGTACTTATCCGTCACCGCATCGGTTACCCACAACGCGAAATCCCAATTCAAATGCTGGATGTTGGTGGTGTTTACCAATGGAAACAGCGTGGTGAGAAGCACCTATTCAACCCAGAAACCATTTCTCTACTGCAAGAGTCTACGCGCAACAAGAACTACGATCAGTTCAAGCAATACGCGACTGCTGTAGATAAGCAAGGTGACAACGCGGTAACCCTGCGTAGCCAACTTGAGTTCATTAAGAACCCCGCTGGTTCTATCTCTATCGACGACGTCGAGCCAATTGAAAGCATCGTGAAACGCTTCGCGACGGGCGCTATGTCATTCGGTTCTATTTCTTACGAAGCACACTCCACACTAGCTGTTGCGATGAACCGTCTTGGCGCGAAATCGAACTCTGGTGAAGGTGGTGAAGACCCAATGCGTTTCGAGCGCAAAGAGAACGGCGATTGGGAACGCTCTGCAATCAAGCAGGTGGCTTCAGGTCGTTTCGGCGTAACCTCTTACTACCTAACTAACGCTGAAGAGCTGCAAATCAAAATGGCTCAAGGTGCGAAGCCAGGTGAAGGTGGTCAGCTACCAGGCGATAAAGTAGATGACTGGATCGGTGCAACGCGTCACTCGACTCCGGGCGTTGGCCTTATCTCTCCACCACCACACCACGATATCTACTCAATCGAAGATTTGGCTCAGCTTATCTACGACTTGAAGAACGCGAACCGCGCAGGCCGTGTAAACGTGAAGCTGGTATCAGAAGCAGGCGTAGGTACGATCGCTTCTGGTGTAGCGAAAGCGAAAGCGGACGTTGTACTAATCGCAGGTTTCGACGGCGGTACAGGTGCATCACCAATGTCTTCAATCCGCCATACCGGTCTTCCTTGGGAACTTGGCTTGGCAGAAACGCACCAAACGCTACTGAAGAACGGTCTACGTAACCGTATCGTGGTTCAAGCAGATGGTCAGATGAAGACACCTCGCGACCTTGCAGTGGCAACACTACTTGGTGCAGAAGAATGGGGCGTAGCAACCGCAGCATTAGTGGTTGAAGGTTGTATCATGATGCGTAAGTGTCATAAGAACACTTGTCCTGTTGGTATCGCGACTCAGAACAAGACGCTTCGCGAGCGCTTTGATGGCCGCGTAGAAGACGTCGTTACCTTCTTCCAATACATGGCACAAGGTCTACGTGAAATCATGGCTGAACTTGGCTTTCGCACTATCGATGAGATGGTCGGTCAAGGTCAGAAGCTGAAGATTCGCCAAGACATTTCTCACTGGAAATACAAGAACCTAGATCTGTCTCCTGTTCTCCACGTTGAGCAACCACGTGAAGCTGATGGTGTATTCAACCAAGCTCAACAGAACCACAACCTGGAAGAAGTGCTAGACCGTAAGCTGATTCAAGCAGCTATCCCTGCACTAGAGAAAGGCGAAGCGGTAAATGCCGAGTTCCCTATCGTCAACACGGACCGCTCTGCAGGTACCATGTTGTCGAACGAAATCTCGAAAGTGTACAAAGATGCAGGTCTACCTCAGCCAATGAACGTGAAGTTCAAAGGTTCTGCAGGTCAGTCATTCGGCGCATTCCTAGCTAAGGGCGTGAAGTTCGAAGTGGAAGGCGACGCGAACGACTACTGGGGTAAAGGCTTATCCGGCGGTACTTTAGTACTTTATCCAGATGCGAAATCAAGCATTGTCGCGGAAGACAACATCGTGGTTGGTAACGTGTGCTTCTACGGTGCAACTTCGGGTGAGTCTTTCATTCGTGGTATGGCTGGTGAACGTTTCTGTGTTCGTAACTCAGGCGCGAAAGTAGTAGTAGAAGGCGTCGGTGACCACGGTTGTGAATACATGACTGGCGGTGCAGCCATCATCCTTGGGTCAACAGGTCGTAACTTTGCCGCAGGTATGAGTGGTGGCGTGGCTTACGTATGGGATAAATCAGGTGACTTTGAGTCAAAACTGAACCCAGAGTTAGTAGACTTAGATCCAATCGAGAAAGAAGACAGAGATCTATTACTCGACATGCTAACTAAGCATGTTCAATTCACAGGAAGTGAAGTCGCGCAGTCTTTCCTAGACAATTTTGAAGCTAGCCTAGCCTCTATGGCTAAGGTAATGCCGCGTGATTACAAAGCGGTTCTTCAAAAACGCAAAGCTGAAGCACTGTCTCAAGGAAACGAAACTCAAGTGGAGGCCGTATAATGGGTAAGCCTACTGGATTTTTAGAGCATGGTCGTGAACTACCACAGAAGATTGACCCAGCTGAACGCATCAAGAACAACAAAGAGTTCGTCCTGAACGAGGAGTTTGGTGACAAGATCAATACTCAAGCTTCTCGTTGTATGGATTGTGGCGTGCCGTTTTGTCATAACGGCTGCCCTATCGGTAACATCATCCCAGAATTTAACGACGCGGTTTATCGTGATAGCTGGGAAGAAGCTTGGAACATCCTAAGCTCGACGAACAACTTCCCAGAGTTTACTGGTCGTGTTTGCCCTGCTCCATGTGAAAGTGCTTGTGTTCTTGGTATCAACCAAGACCCAATCACTATCTGTAATATCGAAAAAACTATCGTAGAAACGGCGTATCGTGAAGGGTACGCCAAACCAAAAACACCACGATCTCGCACTGGTAAAACGGTGGCGATCATTGGTTCTGGACCTGCTGGTCTTGCGGCTGCTGAGCAGCTAAACAGCGCAGGCCATACCGTGACAGTATTCGAGCGAGACGAGAAAGTGGGCGGTCTGCTACGTTTTGGTATCCCAGACTTTAAACTGAGCATGGAAGTCATTGATCGCAAGATCAATCTAATGGCAGAAGCTGGCATTGAGTTTAAAGTAAACCAACACGTCGGTGTTGATGTAAATGCTCAGCAACTGCGTCAAGAATTCGATGTGGTTCTACTGACGGGAGGCTCAACAGTTCCACGTGATTTGCCAGTTCCGGGTCGTGAGCTCAAAGGCGTTCACTTCGCAATGGAATTCCTAGGTCAAAACAACCGCCGTGCAAATAACATGGACCTGAAAACGGAAGAGATTCACGCAAAAGGTAAACATGTGGTTGTCATCGGTGGTGGTGATACCGGTTCAGACTGTGTAGGTACGTCAAACCGTCACGGCGCAGCAAGCGTAACTCAAGTGGAAATCATGCCGATTCCACCAGAAAAGCGTCCTGCCAATATGCCTTGGCCTCAATACCCAATGATCCTACGTACTTCGACCTCTCATGAAGAAGGTGTCGATCGTCACTGGAACATCCTGACCAAAGAGTTCATCGGAAATGACAAAGGTGAAGTCACAGGCCTTCGTCTTGCTGATATCGTTTGGCAAGATGCAAAACCAGGCGAGCGCCCAAGCTTCAAAGAAGTAGAAGGCAGCGAGCGTGTGATTCCATGTGATATGGCATTTCTAGCGATGGGCTTCCTACACCCTGAACCAACAGGCGTACTTGCTCAACTGGATATCGCACTAGACGATCGCGGTAACGTAGCAACTCAAGATTTTGCTACTAACCAAGAAGGCGTATTTGCTGCTGGTGATATGCGAACAGGCCAATCTTTGGTGGTTCGTTGTATCAATGAAGGCCGCGAATGTGCCCGTGCTATCGATGATTATCTAATGGGTGGCACAAACCTAGAAGCAAAAGCAGATTCACTGATGCTTTCTGCTTAACGAAGCAGTCATGCTTCTCTCTTTCAATTGCCTAATAGCCATCAGCAATATCGATGGCTATCGGTGAAGAAAGAAAACAATTCCTTCCAATCTTTCTATTTTGACCAGCATTTTATGCTGGTCTTTTTTATCTCCCACAGAATCAAATGTTACTTTTTTGTAACAATCAATTTTCTATCTATTTGAAATTATTAAACTATTTTAGCTTATTAAATGGTAAATCGTATATTCACGTGATGATCCACTAATAACTTGACCTTTTTTACAATAAGCTATAGCTTGTGAAGTTGATGAAAATAAAACACTCAAAAAATGTTAAATATTTCACAACTTTTACTGAATAATTATACATAAAGCTATAAAGATGACGCATAGTTAGTCATCGATATCAACGTAAGCAGTGTTGATATATCTGTCGGGATGACGGATAAGCAAAGGGAGAATTGCAATGGCTCTTTATGATCCAAGTCTTGAGAAAGACAACTGTGGATTTGGCTTGATCGCGCATATGGAAGGCGAACAAAGCCACAAGCTGGTACGTACAGCAATTTCTGCACTTGACCGCATGACTCACCGTGGTGGTATCGCCGCCGATGGTAAAACTGGTGATGGTTGTGGTCTTCTATTACAAAAGCCCGATTCCTATTTACGTCTTATTGCCGAAGAAAATGGTTTCAACCTTGGCAAGCAATACGCCGTAGGGATGATTTTCTTCAACCAAGATCCAGTCAAAGCTCAACTCGCTAAAGACATCGTCAACAAAGAACTGGCGCAAGAGACGCTAACTGTGGCTGGTTGGCGTGAAGTACCAACTAATTCAGAAGTACTCGGTCCAATTGCGGCCAACTCGCTTCCAAATATTCAGCAAGTCTTTATCTCTGCACCGGCAGGTTGGCGCGAGCGTGACATTGAACGTCGTCTCTACATCGCACGCCGTCGCATCGAGAAACAAATCACCGAAGATCCGGATTTCTACATCTGTAGCTTGTCGACTCAAGTTTTGGTGTACAAAGGCCTATGCATGCCTGCGGACTTACCGCGCTTTTATCTTGATCTTGCCGATCTACGTATGGAATCTGCTATCTGTCTGTTCCACCAGCGTTTTTCTACCAACACTCAACCGCGTTGGCCATTAGCTCAACCGTTCCGCTACCTTGCTCATAATGGTGAGATCAATACCATTGAAGGTAACCGACAATGGGCACGCGCTCGTGCTTATAAGTTCTCGTCACCACTGCTGCCTGACCTACAAACTGCAGCACCGTTTGTGAACGAGACAGGCTCAGACTCGTCTAGCTTAGATAATATGCTAGATCTCTTCTTAGCTGGCGGCATGGATATCTTCCGTGCCATGCGTATGCTCGTACCGCCAGCATGGCAAAACCACCCGGATATGGATCCGGATTTGCGTGCGTTTTACGATTTCAACTCCAAACACATGGAACCATGGGATGGCCCAGCAGGTATCGTACTGTCCGATGGTCGTTATGCTGCTTGTAACCTAGACCGAAACGGTCTACGTCCTGCGCGTTATGTAATTACCAAAGACAAGCTGATCACTCTGGCATCTGAGGTAGGGATTTGGAATTACGCCCCAGATGAAGTTGCCAAAAAAGGTCGTGTAGGTCCGGGGGAATTGCTCGTCATCGACACTCGTAAAGGTAAGCTTTGGCAGTCTAGCGAGATCGATAATGACCTGAAATCTCGTCACCCTTATCGCGAATGGATGGAGAACAACGTTCGCAAACTAACACCGTTCTCTCAGCTGCCTGAAGATCAAGTAGGTGAGCGCAGCTTTGATGAAGACTTGCTTAAGACTTATCAAAAGCAGTTTGCCATGAGCAATGAAGAAGTCGATCAAGTATTGCGTGTCCTCGGTGATATGGGGCAAGAAGCCGTCGGTTCGATGGGTGATGACACCCCGATGGCGGTTCTTTCTTCGAAAGAGCGCTTGGTGACTGATTACTTCCGTCAGAAGTTCGCGCAGGTCACCAACCCACCAATCGATCCGCTGCGTGAGAAACACGTCATGTCGCTAGCGACCAGCATCGGCCAGGAGATGAACGTCTTCTGTGAAACCGATGGCCACGCGCATCGTGTAACCTTTGATTCTCCAGTACTGCTCTATTCAGACATGCAGCAACTACTAGAGCTGAGTGACGATCATTACCGTAATACCATTCTCGATATCAACTACGACCCACAACAAAAAGATCTTAAACAAGCCATTAATGATCTGTGTGAGCAAGCAGAGCAAGTCGTTCGTGAAGGCACGGTTTTAGTGGTGCTTTCGGACAGAGCCTTGGTCAAAGGTAAGTTACCAATTCCGGCAGCAATGGCAGTCGGCGCCGTTCAAACTCGTCTGATTGACGCGAGCTTACGTTGCGATGCCAACATTGTTGTTGAGACCGCAACAGCTCGTGACCCACACCAATTTGCTGTCTTGCTTGGCTTTGGTGCTACTGCGGTTTACCCATACCTTGCTTATGAAGCGTTAGGTAAACTGATTGATGATAAAGCACTAGAGAAAGACTACCGCGATGTGATGCAAAACTACCAATACGGCATCAACAAAGGCCTGTACAAGATCATGTCGAAAATGGGGATCTCAACCATCGCCTCTTACCGCTGCTCACAACTGTTTGAAGCAGTTGGCTTGAGCCAAGATGTGGTCGATCTGTGTTTTAAAGGCGTCACAACTCGAATTGAAGGCGCGAATTTTGACGACTTCCAGCAAGATCTTACAAACTTATCTCGTAAAGCATGGGCGAAACGCAAATCGATTGATCATGGCGGCTTGTTAAAGTACGTCCATGGAGGTGAATATCATGCTTACAACCCGGATGTCGTCGGCACGCTGCAACAGGCCGTTAAATCTGGCGAAAGTAACGACTATCAGAGCTTTGCTAAGCAGGTAAACCAACGCCCTGTTGCCATGCTGCGTGACTTAATGTCGCTGAAAAAATCAGACTCACCGCTGCCACTTGAGCAAATAGAACCACGCACTGAACTGTTCAAACGCTTTGACTCAGCGGCAATGTCCATTGGCGCACTTAGCCCAGAAGCGCATGAAGCACTTGCAACGGCGATGAACCGTCTTGGTGGTTACTCTAACTCGGGTGAAGGCGGTGAAGATCCTCGCCGTTTCGGTACTGAGCGTAACTCACGTATCAAACAGATTGCTTCTGGCCGATTTGGTGTAACGCCGCATTACCTGACTAATGCGGATGTACTGCAAATCAAGGTGGCACAAGGTGCGAAACCGGGTGAAGGTGGACAGCTACCAGGACACAAAGTCACCGCAGAAATCGCAAAACTGCGTTATTCGGTACAAGGCGTGACTCTGATCTCCCCTCCTCCGCATCACGATATCTATTCGATTGAAGATTTGGCCCAGCTGATCTTCGACCTTAAACAAGTCAACCCGAATGCGCTGGTTTCGGTAAAACTCGTCTCCGAGCCAGGTGTCGGCACCATCGCAACGGGTGTAGCCAAGGCTTACGCTGATCTTATTACCATTTCGGGTTACGACGGTGGTACCGCAGCAAGCCCATTAACTTCGGTAAAATACGCTGGTAGCCCTTGGGAGTTGGGGTTGGCAGAGACACAACAAGCTCTGGTTGCTAATGGTCTGCGTCATAAGATCCGCCTACAGGTAGACGGTGGTCTAAAGACTGGTTTAGACGTAGTTAAAGCCGCAATTTTAGGTGCAGAAAGCTTCGGTTTTGGTACTGCGCCAATGGTCGCTATGGGTTGTAAGTTCCTACGAATTTGTCACCTCAACAACTGTGCAACTGGGGTTGCGACTCAAGACGAGACACTGCGTAAAGAATACTTCAAAGGTCTACCAGAAATGGTGATGAATTACTTCATAGGCCTGGCAGACGAAGTGCGCGGATTACTCGCCGAACTTGGCGTTGAAAAGCTGACGGACTTGATTGGTCGTACCGATTTACTTGAGGCAGTAGAGGGATTTACAGCGAAACAGACCAAGCTGGATCTATCCAATATTCTAGAAGCTCCAGTATCACCTGAGGGCCATCCGCTATTTTGGACAGAGCCAAACAAACCGTTTGATAAAGCTGAGCTCAACCAAAAGATCGTTGATGATGCCATGCATGCGGTCGAAAACAGTCAATCGGCAAGTTTCTTCTACAATGTCATCAACACTGATCGTTCTGTTGGTGCACGCTTATCTGGCGAAATAGCAAAACGCTATGGCAACCAAGGGTTGGCGGCTTCCCCTATCAAAATCTATCTTGACGGCACCGCAGGCCAGTCCTTTGGTGTTTGGAACGCAGGTGGTGTAGAGCTTTACCTCACGGGCGATGCGAACGACTACGTGGGCAAAGGTATGGCGGGTGGTAAAGTGGTTATCAAACCTCACCTTGGCACTGCATTTAAGTGTAATGAAGCAACCATCATTGGTAACACCTGTCTGTACGGCGCGACCGGCGGTAAACTATTTGCAGCCGGTAAAGCCGGTGAGCGTTTCGGCGTACGAAACTCAGGTACGATAGCCGTCATTGAAGGTGCTGGCGATAACGCTTGTGAGTACATGACTGGCGGTATTGTTGCCATTCTTGGTGCGACAGGTGTGAACTTTGGCGCGGGTATGACTGGAGGCTTTGCCTATGTTCTGGATGAGAACCAAAGCTTTGAAGGTCGAGTTAATACTGAGTCTGTCGAAGCCATCTCATTGTCCGATCTTTACATCCACCAAGAACATTTGCGTGGCCTAATTGCGGAACACCTTGAAGAAACAGGGTCGAGTCATGCTGAAAATATTTTGGCGAACTTTGATGAATGGATTCCAAAGTTCTATTTGGTGAAACCACAAGCGGCAGATCTTCGCACGCTACTTGGTCACCAGAGCCGCAGTGCCGCAGAGCTGCGTGTTCAAGCACAGTAATCATGGAGGATGTTTGAATCATGAGCCAGAACGTTTATCAATTTATCGATGTGCAGCGTGTAGATCCTGCGAAAAAGCCTATCAAAGTTCGTAAGATCGAGTTCGTTGAAATCTATGAACCGTTCACTAAACAACAGGCGACTGCACAAGCGGATCGCTGCTTAGATTGTGGCAACCCATATTGTGAATGGAAATGCCCAGTCCACAACTACATCCCTCAATGGTTAAAACTTGCCAATGAAGGTCGTATTCTTGAAGCGGTTGAACTATCGCATCAAACCAACAGCCTACCGGAAGTATGTGGGCGCGTTTGTCCTCAAGACCGCCTATGTGAAGGTTCATGCACGCTTAATGATGACTTTGGTGCCGTCACCATCGGTAACATAGAAAAGTACATTACCGACAAAGCGTTTGAAATGGGCTGGAAGCCAGATATGTCCAAGGTGGAGTGGACCGATAAAAAGGTCGCAATCATTGGAGCAGGCCCAGCTGGCTTGGCTGCCGCGGATATCCTAGTGCGCAATGGCGTTAAGCCAGTCGTGTTTGACCGCTACCCTGAAATTGGAGGCCTTCTGACCTTCGGTATTCCTTCCTTCAAGCTTGAAAAAGGCGTGATGGAAAACCGCCGCCGTGTGTTCACTGAAATGGGCGTCGAGTTCCGCATGAACATGGAAGTAGGCAAAGATGTCCAAATGCAAGAGCTGCTTGATGAATACGATGCTGTTTTCTTGGGCGTTGGCACCTATAAATACATGCGTGCAGGTCTAGATAATGAAGATGCGCCGGGTGTGTATGACGCGCTGCCATTTTTAGTTTCGAACACCTACAAAGTCATGGATCTTGAGAGTAACCAACCCTTTATCGATATGGCAGGAAAGAAAGTCGTCGTACTGGGTGGTGGTGATACAGCAATGGACTGCGTTCGTACCTCAATTCGCCAAGGTGCCTCCAACGTAGTTTGTGCTTATCGTCGTGATGAGGCCAACATGCCGGGCTCTCGTCGCGAGGTAAAAAACGCAAAGGAAGAAGGCGTGAAGTTCATGTTCAACCTTCAGCCTTTGGGAGTTGAAGTGGATGCGTCAGGCAAAGTCTCGGGGGTCAAAGTGGTGAAAACCGCACTTGGTGAACCTGATGAAGCGGGTCGCCGACGCCCAGAGCCCGTTGAAGGCAGCGAGCACGTTCTACCAGCAGACGTTGTTATCATGGCGTTTGGTTTCCAGCCGCACAAAATGGACTGGTTAGCACCGTTTGATGTCGATTTGGATCAGTGGGGTCGTATCAAAGCCCCAGCTAAGCAAGAGTTCCAGTTCCAGACCAGCAACGAAAAGATCTTCGCGGGTGGCGATGCGGTACGAGGTTCTGATCTTGTCGTAACCGCAATTGATGAAGGACGAAAAGCGGCAGAAGGCATTCTCGATTACCTCGAAGTTTAATCACTGTTAACGTCTCAAAAAGGATCCTACTATTGGATCCTTTTTTCTTTTATTACATATAATTAAATTCCTATGATAAGGGATAAAACCAATGAAAAAAGCCGCTCTCCTTTCCATTACTTTGCTCGGCTTAACCGCTTGTAGCCAAGGAGTCAAAACCATGACGGATCGTTCTCAATCACCTTGTGGTGACAAACCAAACTGCGTCTCCACCCAAGACACGCGAGAAAAATACAACCTAACGCCATTCATCTTAGTGGATTCAGCGAACATCGACGCTATTGAGCAAGTCGCGCTTGAACTGCCAGGCGCGAAAACCGCGGTGAAAGAAAGCAACTACCTTCGTATCGAGTGCACATCTAAAATCATGCGCTTCGTGGATGACCTCGAACTAAAAATAGCAGGAGACCAACTGATTGTGCGCTCGGAATCTCGTGTGGGCTACTCTGACTTTGGCGTAAACAGAAAGCGCGCCGATCAATTACGAGAAAAGCTCACTCAAGCTAAGCTCATCAAATAGAAAACTGCCAACGGGGAGTGCTATACTCTCGGCCAACTAAAATATTTACCTAAAGAGAGTGTTATGAAAGTTGGTATCATCGGTGCGATGGAACAAGAAGTGACCATCCTGAAGCAAGCAATTACAAACTGCAAAACTGTAAATAAAGCAGGTTGTACGTTTTTCTCTGGTCAAATTAACGATGTCGAAGTCGTCGTACTACAATCGGGCATCGGTAAAGTTGCAGCAGCAGTGGGCACGACAATCCTTCTTGATGAATACCAACCAGACGTTGTGATTAACACAGGCTCTGCTGGCGGTTTCGATTCAAGCTTAAACCTTGGCGATGTAGTTATCTCTACAGAAGTTCGTCATCATGATGCAGACGTAACCGCTTTTGGTTATGAGATTGGCCAAATGGCCGGTCAACCAGCTGCATTCAAAGCGGATGACAAGCTAATGGACTTAGCCGAAAAAGCCCTAGCACAAATGGAAAACACTCATGCGGTTCGCGGCCTAATTTGTACTGGCGATGCGTTTGTTTGTACTGCTGAGCGTCAAGAGTTTATTCGTAAACACTTCCCGTCAGTTATCGCTGTAGAAATGGAAGCATCTGCTATCGCTCAAACTTGTCACCAATTCAACACACCGTTTGTTGTTGTGCGTGCAATCTCTGATGTCGCTGATAAAGAATCACCAATGAGCTTTGATGAGTTCCTGCCTCTAGCAGCAAAAAGCTCTTCCGAAATGGTATTCAAAATGCTGGAACTCATTAAGTAAACGACTCATTCATGGAAGAAGTTTTTCAGTCATTTTATGCCAACGGTGCGCTCCTCATTATGTGGGGTGCACTGATCTTGCACCTTTTAGTGCCAATCCCCCATTCAGCGCACCCCATCACTTTATGGCGAAAGCTAGCAGAGCAGCTAGCTAACAAAGTGAACAATAATCACAATTACTCACAGAGTGTAATCTCAGGCAGTCTTGCATTAGGCTTGATGCTGTTTCCTTGCTTGATATTACTGATTGCAGTAAAGCCATTTGTTTGGCAAATCCCTTTATATGAACTGGTTCTATTGATCATTGCGCTAGACTGGCGTAACAGCGAAACGTTAACGAAACAGCTCATCACAAGTATCTCTTCGGAAGACAAAGCTCAGTGTCGAGCATTACTGAGACCATATCTTAATCGCGATACTGGTAACCTCTCGATCGTTGGCATAGGTAAAGCTGGCTCAGAAACCCTGATTATGGGATACAGCCGCAACGTGATCGGCGTGCTATTTTGGT
Organism: Vibrio sp. YT-18; assembly: GCF_033337345.1. Classification (NCBI taxonomy): domain Bacteria; kingdom Pseudomonadati; phylum Pseudomonadota; class Gammaproteobacteria; order Vibrionales; family Vibrionaceae; genus Vibrio; species Vibrio sp. YT-18. The sequence goes on from NZ_JAWOQO010000014.1 coordinate 98,047, forward strand.
ACGCACTAACAGGTGGTATTGGTGCGTTAATGTATCGACTCACAACAGAATTAGCGCGAGTGTGGTCCCCTAGCCGACGCCAATATTTGCCCTTTGGTAAACCTGTGATTCAACTGGTTGCTACTCTGGATATTATTCCACTTCGTCTCTTTGCCATACTTTTAGCTGCCGGAAAGAATACAAGTAATGTGCTCTCTGGAATACAACAGCAAGCGAAGTCTTGGCCCTTACCAGGACCTAGCTGGGTGTTATGTACTATCGGACACAAACTACAACTGTCTTTATGCGGCCCTGCTATCTATCAAGGTGTGCGTGCAGAGCGCGCAAAAATCGGTGGGCGCATTGCGCCATCGGCTATTCACCTTTCACAAATACATACGCTGCTCGTTTGGCGCGTCCTGGCTTGGATCGCAATCCAAAGTTTGCTTTTAGGAATAATTTATCAAGGATTATGATGAATAAATTATGCTTCGCATTAACGCTGTTTGTTTCGACAGCGACCTTCGCTCAACCCGCTCAACGCATTATAAGTTTAGCTCCACATGCCACCGAAATTGCCTTTGCAGCAGGGCTAGGAGAGCAGCTTGTTGCTGTCAGCGAAATGAGCGATTATCCAGAACAGGCAAAGCAGCTAGAAAGAGTCTCAAATTATCAAGGAATTAAATTAGAGCGCATTATTGCTCTTCAGCCGGACTTAGTGATTGCTTGGCCAGCCGGAAACCCTGCTAAAGAGTTGGAGAAAATTAAACAGTTCGGTATTCCTATCTATTACTCCACTACAGGTTCATTAGAAGATATCGCCAATAATATCGAGCAACTCAGCCAATACAGCGAAACTCCACAAGTAGGAAAAAAGGCCGCTGAAGATTTTAGAACGCAACTGAGTACACTAAAAGAACAGTACAACACGAACGAGAAAGTTAGTTACTTTTATCAGTTGAGTGAAAAGCCTATCATCACTGTCGCCGGAAAGAACTGGCCAAGTGAAGTCTTTACTTTTTGCGGTGGTGAGAACATTTTCGCCGCATCTAGCGCGCCTTATCCTCAAGTTAGCATCGAGCAAGTCATTACTCGCCAGCCAGAGGTTATTTTTACTTCTCGTCACGCAATGAGTAACGATGGTATGTGGGCTGAGTGGAGTAATGAGCTTCTTGTTCTTAAAAACAAACACATCTGGTCCCTAAACTCTGATTGGATTAACCGTCCCACACCACGCACATTGAACGCGATCAAGGAAGTGTGTGAGCACTTTAAAAGCGTTCGTCAAAAACGCTAACGATTTCGTGGCAAATACCGTACAATTTCCGCCCATTTTTTCTCACACTATTTAAAGGTACTAAGTAACATGGACTCCATGCTGCTTTATATGATCGATTTGTTCGGTACCGCTGTTTTCGCTATCTCTGGCGTATTACTGGCGGGCCGTTTAAAAATGGATCCATTCGGCGTTATCGTGCTCGGCAGTGTGACTGCTATAGGTGGCGGAACAATCCGAGACATGGCGCTTGGTGCCACTCCCGTATTTTGGATAACAGATACGACTTACTTATGGGTGATATTTGTTACGTGTCTACTAACCATGCTTGTTATTCGAAGACCCAAGCGACTCTCATGGTGGGTATTACCCGTTTGTGATGCCATCGGTCTCGCTGTATTTGTAGGAATAGGAGTAGAAAAGGCACTCGCCTACAATGCTTCTGGGATGGTCGCGGTGATAATGGGGGTTATTACTGGCTGTGGCGGTGGCATTATACGAGACGTGCTGGCTCGCGAAGTTCCTATGGTATTAAGAAGTGAAGTCTATGCTACGGCATGTATTATTGGCGGCATCTTCCATACGATGGCGGTAAACATGGGTTATGACCACTCAACGGCTTTACTCGCTGGTGTAATCTCAACGCTCATTATACGTCTCGGTGCGATTCGTTGGCATCTATCCCTGCCAACTTTCGCCATTAACCGTTAAACACCAACAACATCACTCATCATGGAGTCGACCAAGTGTCGGCTCCTCTCATTTATGCTCATTTGATTCGCCAATTCTTGGGCAATTCGCTAAATTATCTCAACCATTCCTAACTTTCATTAATCATTATGTTGCTTGAAGGTATTGAAACGTTACTTGTCCTCAGTAAAGAAAAAACCATGAGCCGCACGGGCAGTCAACTCTATATTAGTCAGTCTGCCGTGAGTAAACGTATTTCAAATCTAGAGAAGAAGTTAGGAAAAAAATTGATAGAGCCAAATGGTCGGCACATAAAGCTGACCTCCGATGGCCTTGCGCTCATCAACACGATCGAGCCAACGTTCAATGAGTTAAGAGGAAAAATCTACGATCAACAACAAATAGAAGATACTTCTTTGATCAAGATAGACTGCTCTGAAACCTTAGTCGCTGGATACCTCAGCATGATCATGGCAGAACACTTTGCCCATGATCAGTACATACGAATATCGACCAATCATACGCCACGCATTATTGAGAATGTGAAATCAGGCAAAGCAACATTGGGATTTTGCGCTGGCTATCTACCACCTCATCATGGATTAATGAGCCTTCACCTCGCCGATGAACCTTTCTCAATTGTCAGTCGACATTCACTTTCACAACTACCTAAAGCTATTTTGACCAATGACCTAACTAACCCTGCCAACACATATCAACAAGCTATTTTATCCATACACGGAATCGAACCTTTGATGGAAATGGATTCGTATACTGCGGCAGCACAACTGGCTTTGGGAGGTATGGCTCCCGCTTTAATCCCTAAATCTATCCTAACGACACTTAATATCACATCTAAGTTCTGCTATGACTTTGAAGAGCTAGATCAGTTAGTTCGACCAATACATATCTGCTTACGTCACAGCACATATCGTAGCGAACGAGTTAAAGCACTGACAGAATCCATTGCTGATGTTGTTGCCAAAGAAGTTTCGTTGCCATGAGCATCGACATTACTATAACTAGAGGACGAATCCATTTTTGCCCTTTACTTACCACGACCTTCGCCCCTAACTGAGCACCAAGAAAACCGCCAACAGCCATAGTTAAGCCAAGCTTCCACACTGGCAACCCAGCTAAGATAAAAAAGAGTAGTGCCGCTATGTTTGACGTGAAATTGAGGATTTTGGTTCTAGCTGTGGCTTCGACCAAAGAAAAGTGACCTAGTGCAACAAAACAAACAGTAAAAATAGATCCAGTCCCAGGGCCAAAAAAGCCATCATAGAAGCCGATCCCAGCACCAATGCATAGCGCAAACATCGCTTCAGATAACTTTGGTTCTCCATCGATTTTTCGCGTACTTGGCGCGAGTAAAAAATAGAGGGAAATGGCTATCAAAAGAACAGGGATCAAACTGGTGAGTACGCTAGCATCAATAAACTGCACAGCCTCGGCACCGATTGCAGCACCTATAAAAGTGCAGAGTATCGCAAAACGCATTTCCTTTAAGCTGACAATACCGTTACGCACGAAATACCAGCTAGCAGAGAAACTGCCAAACGAACTTTGTAACTTATTGGTTGCTAGAGCTTGAGTCGGACTCAACCCCGCAGCCAAAAGCGCAGGGAGCGTAATGAGCCCTCCCCCACCAGCCATCGCATCAATAAAGCCTGCGGCAGTCGCAACCAAAAATAAGGCCAACAAAATCTCAACCGTGATTTCCACTACACTTCCTTTTTGAAGAGGTATCAAAGAGCAAGAAACGGTAGCACTTATTCACAAAACTACCAATGGAAAGTCAAGACACCAATCTATTCCTAATTTTCATAGAATTAATGCTTAAACTTGACTCCAAACTTTTACATAAAATTTAGTTGTCAGAAAGAATTGAATCACTGTCACAAATCTATTCCTGATAATGAGATCAAACGCTTACCTTTAAATATAAAACTAGACGAGTATGAAAGATCTGTTCAGCATGTAGAGTTTACATTGTCAGCGCTCAAGGCCCGATATCTGAGGAAAATACATGACTAGCAACTACCCTTTATCACGACATCAATCCTCAAAAAATAGTGGTAGTATAAGCACCTACCCACTTTATAAATCAAATCATCAACATCGAAATCAAGAAACCATTATCTTATCTATCGAGAGCTTCGATATCGTTGTCAAGAACAATGTAAAAGATAAAGCGAAATTAGAACGTTGGGAAAAGATAAAGGGAATGTTTGAAAATACAGCAAACTATTATGCTACAGGACAGGACTTAGTTTTTATAACCAACTTATCAAACTATTTGTACGGAAATAATAGCTCTGTTATCGTTAAAAATTATTCTGGAGCTCCACATATCATACTCACAGGCTCCCCTGCTATGCACTCAAAGCTTTCTGGATTAGGAAAATTTCTTCCCACTCCAACTGTGGCAAAGTTCGCTGTTGGACCAGAAGGGGCATTACAATCCATTAGAAGTGGGGGCATAATAACAATTATCTTAATATCCACATACAGAGTGATTGACTTTTTCCTCAATGACCGTCAAACCTTAGCCAAACTATTTGGTACTTTAGCTAGTGATATAATCACTATCGGGCTATCGTCAGCTGCAGCAGCTATATTTGTAAACTTTGCCGCAGCAGTGGGTGGCAGTGTTGTAACTTTAAGTGCTGGCCCATTATTAGGGGCTATTTTGATAAGCTCGGCTGTAGGTCTTTTATTGAATAGAGAAAATGATAAACGAGGTTTAACACAGAAGTTAATAGCCTCTATAGATATTTACTTAAAGCAAAGAGATATAGAAGCAAAGAGAAGAGCAAAAGAAGAATATAATGAGATTCAACGTAAAACTCAAAGTATGATTTTCTCGCAAGAAATACAGCGAGGTTTGTTACGATGAAAAAAGGGAGTTACGACCGAACGCAAGTGTTTTTTTATTTAATAATTTTATTAGCATCAGCAATATCACTGTTAATATATGGTTTTGATGGATTGTCAGACTTTTATCTTAACATCTATAATAATGAAAGTTATTCATCTTTTGATCAGGCTGATATTTTGATTATAGGCTCTAGTTTGATCTTATTTGAATGCTCTAGAATGTCCGTAAAAACATTAAAATCAAATAATTTCCTAACTAAAAGTGAGTTTAAAAGCTCTAGTAAGATATTCCTAACTATATCGGTAACTAGTTTTTTTCTTCTTTATCCCTCGCTACTAGCAGCAGATGTTTTTGCAAAAAGTAACGGATACTCTCTTGATACTGAAGAATCAACTTATAACTTAGTCTTAGAAAAAAGAACCTATCGAAGCACTCCATAGTTAGTATGTTTTTAAGCTCGACACTGCTTATTTTAACTTTTTCTAATTACCTATCTGCTTAAAGAGTTATGGTCGGCTTAATACCTCAGTCCTACAGCATTAATTTTGTTGCAGCAAGTGGTAGTACTATTTCTTCATCTTTGGGTACATCGCTTGCCATCATTAGCTTGATGATCTTCAAAAGCGAAGCATACCAATCGTTCCTAGCACACTTTAATGCTCTTCATTTTAGAAAAACCTCGATATAAAAAAGCCCGCTCAAATGAGCGGGCAATGAGGTTGTCATGTAAGCCCTGATTAATGAGCTTACTGATTTTTATCTGTTACGCGTCTAGGCTCGCTTTCACTTTAGCGTGTAACTCTTGAACCGAAGTTACTGACGCTTTTGCGTCTGCAGTATGAGACATACATGTAGCGAACGCTGCATTCAGTGTCGTTGTGTAGTTCACTTTTTCTGCCAGTGCACCACGTCGTAGAACTTTCGAATCTTCAATCGCTTGACGACCAGCAGCCGTGTTTACGATGTAGGTGTATTCGTTGTTCTTGATGCGGTCAAGAATGTGTGGACGACCTTCGTGTACTTTGTTTACCAAACGTGGGTTAATCCCCGCTTCGCCCAGAATTACAGCAGTACCGTGTGTCGCATCCAACTGGTAACCCAGTTTCACTAACTTAGAAGCTAGGTCAACAACACGCTCTTTATCACCTTCACGTACAGACAGTAGCGCACGACCACCTTCAGGATAAACCGCACCACAACCTAGCTCTGCTTTAGCGTAAGCTTCTGCGAACGTTGCACCCACACCCATTACTTCACCTGTTGAGCGCATTTCAGGGCCCAATAGAGGGTCAACACCAGGGAATTTGTTGAACGGCAGAACCACTTCTTTCACTGAGTAGTAAGGAGGGATAATCTCTTTAGTAAAGCCTTGTGACTCTAGAGATTGACCCGCCATTACACGTGCAGCGATTTTCGCTAGAGGAGCGCCTGTCGCTTTCGATACGAATGGTACCGTACGAGCAGCACGAGGGTTCACTTCAATTAGATAAACGTCGTTATCTTTCACAGCAAACTGCGTGTTCATCAAACCGCGTACACCGAGTTCGAATGCTAACTTCTCAACTTGCTCACGCATCTTGTCTTGAATTTCCTGACTTAGCGTGTACGCAGGCAGTGAACATGCAGAGTCACCAGAGTGAACACCCGCTTGTTCGATGTGCTCCATGATACCGCCGATAACGACGCGTTCACCGTCACAGATAGCATCAATATCAACTTCGGTTGCATCATCCAAGAAACGGTCTAGCAGAACTGGAGACTCGTTCGATACGCTTACTGCTTCGTTGAAGTAGCGACGCAGGTCTTGCTCGTCGTATACGATTTCCATCGCACGACCACCGAGTACATAAGATGGACGAACAACTAATGGGAAGCCAATTTCTTTCGATTTCTCAACCGCTTGCTCCATCGTTGTTACTGTCGCGTTTTCTGGCTGAAGTAGACCTAAACGGTCAACAGCGGCTTGGAAGCGTTCACGGTCTTCCGCACGGTCGATAGCATCTGGGCTAGTACCAATGATTGGCACACCAGCCGCTTCTAGAGCACGAGCCAGTTTAAGTGGCGTTTGACCACCGTACTGAACAATCACACCTTTTGGTTTTTCAACGCGAGCGATAGACAGTACATCTTCCAGAGTTACTGGCTCGAAGTACAGACGATCAGACGTATCGTAGTCAGTAGATACCGTTTCTGGGTTACAGTTAACCATAATGGTTTCGTAACCGTCTTCACGCAGCGCAAGTGATGCATGAACACAACAGTAATCGAATTCGATACCTTGGCCGATACGGTTTGGACCGCCACCAAGAACCATGATCTTATCTTTGTCTGTTGGGTTTGCTTCACATTCTTCATCGTAAGATGAGTACATGTAAGCCGTGTCAGAAGAAAACTCTGCTGCACATGTATCCACACGTTTGTAAACCGGATGAATATCAAACTGCTCACGAGCACGGCGAATTTCACTTTCAGCGACACCAAGCAATTTAGACAAGCGAGCATCAGAGAAGCCTTTGCGTTTCATCTGACGAAGCACTTCTTTGGTCAAACCTGCGTAGCCGCCCGCCTTGACTTGTTCTTCGAGTTTTACAATTTCTTCGATTTGAACCAGGAACCAGCGGTCGATTTGAGTCAAGTTGAACACACCGTCGACTGACATACCCGCTCGGAATGCATCGGCGATGTACCAGATACGCTCTGCACCTGCTTCTTTAAGTTCGTGACGAATCTTAGTCAGTGCATCTGGCGCTTCCAGATCGACCATCTCATCAAAACCAGTTGCGCCAACTTCTAGGCCACGCAGTGCTTTGTGAAGAGATTCTTGTTGGTTACGACCAATCGCCATTACCTCACCAACCGATTTCATCTGAGTTGTCAGACGATCGTTTGCACCAGCAAATTTCTCGAAGTTAAAGCGAGGGATCTTAGTTACGACGTAGTCGATAGTTGGTTCAAATGACGCAGGTGTTGCACCACCTGTGATGTCGTTTTGTAGTTCGTCTAGCGTAAAGCCAACAGCCAGTTTCGCTGCAATTTTCGCGATTGGGAAGCCTGTTGCTTTTGATGCTAGCGCAGAAGAGCGAGATACACGCGGGTTCATCTCGATGATGACCATACGACCATCTTTCGGGTTGATACCAAACTGTACGTTTGAACCACCTGTTTCAACACCAATCTCACGTAGAACGGCTAGCGATGCATTACGCATAAGCTGGTATTCTTTGTCAGTCAGTGTTTGTGCTGGAGCAACCGTGATTGAGTCACCCGTATGGATGCCCATTGGGTCAAAGTTCTCGATTGAACATACGATGATACAGTTGTCCGCTTTGTCACGAACGACTTCCATTTCGTACTCTTTCCAACCGATGAGTGACTCATCGATAAGAAGTTCGTTGGTCGGAGATAAGTCCAGACCGCGACGACAGATTTCTTCGAACTCTTCTTTGTTGTACGCGATACCACCACCAGTGCCACCCATGGTGAACGATGGACGAATGATACAAGGGAAGCCAACCATATCTAAAACTTTGTAAGCTTCTTCCATGCTCTTCGCTGTATCTGCGCGAGGACACTCAAGGCCGATAGACTTCATCGCTTTATCAAAACGAGAACGGTCTTCCGCTTTGTCGATTGCATCAGCCGTTGCACCAATCATCTCTACGCCAAACTCTGCGAGAACGCCGTGCTTCTCTAAATCTAACGCACAGTTAAGTGCTGTCTGACCACCCATAGTTGGCAGAACTGCATCAGGACGTTCTTTCTCGATGATCTTGCGTACAACTTCCCACTGAATCGGCTCAATGTAAGTCGCATCTGCCATCTCTGGGTCAGTCATGATGGTTGCTGGGTTAGAGTTAACCAGGATAACTCGGTAGCCTTCTTCGCGAAGAGCTTTACACGCTTGTGCGCCAGAGTAGTCAAACTCACATGCCTGACCGATAACAATCGGACCAGCACCAAGAATTAGAATACTTTGAATGTCAGTACGTTTTGGCATTATCTACTACTCCGAATTAAGCGCTGTGTTTTTTGATTAGTTCGATAAAGTGGTCAAATAGCGGTGCCGCGTCATGTGGACCTGGGCTCGCTTCTGGGTGACCTTGGAAGCTAAATGCTGGCTTGTCTGTGCGGTGGATACCTTGCAAAGAGCCATCAAATAGCGATACGTGAGTAGCACGTAAGTTTTCCGGTAATGTTGCTTCATCTGCCGCAAAGCCGTGGTTTTGCGAAGTGATCATCACAACGTTACGCTCTAAATCTTTTACTGGGTGGTTTGCACCGTGGTGACCAAACTTCATTTTCACCGTTTGCGCACCTGATGCTAGCGCCAGAATTTGGTGACCTAGACAAATACCAAAAATTGGCAAGCCTTTTTCTAGGAACACTTTGGTTGCTTCAATCGCGTAAGTACATGGTTCTGGGTCACCAGGGCCGTTCGATAAGAATACGCCATCTGGATTTAGTGCCAGAACTTCTTCCGCTGACGTTTCTGCAGGTACAACCGTTAAGCGGCAGCCGCGGTCAACCAACATTCGTAAGATGTTGCGTTTTGCGCCAAAGTCGTAAGCGACAACGTGGTATGGCAGCTCGCTGTCATCTTTCGCCTCTGGAAGTCCACCTTCAAGCGTCCACGAACCTTGCTTCCATTGATACGCTTCTTTTGTTGTAACTTCTTTCGCAAGGTCCATTCCTTTTAAGCCTGGGAATTCTTTTGCTTTCGCTAGTGCCAAAGCTTCGTCTAGGTTGTTGCCCGCAACAATACAGCCGTTTTGAGCACCTTTTTCACGCAGGATACGAGTGAGCTTACGAGTATCGATATTAGCGATGCCAACGATATTTTGAGACTTAAGATAATCAGAGAGGGATTGTTCGTTACGGAAGTTAGAAGCGATTAGAGGAAGATCGCGAATCACAAGGCCTTGTGCATGAATGGAAGAGGATTCTTCATCTTCGGAAGTGGTTCCGGTATTGCCAATGTGAGGATAAGTGAGAGTGACGATTTGCTGAGAATAGGAAGGATCAGTGAGGATTTCTTGATACCCCGTCATCGAGGTATTAAAAACGACTTCACCAACGGAAAGACCATCTGCCCCTATGGACACTCCGCGGAACACTGTCCCATCTTCTAGGACCAACAGTGCTAATTTACCCAAGACAACCTCCAGAATAAAAATGCAAAAAAAATAAATCAAACTGCAAACATGCCTTCCTTTACCTATAAAATCTACATAAATAGGTATTTCAGACAAATTGGCGGTATTCTAAAGTTGGACTCGAAACCTGTCAACCTACAATCAAAAATAAATGATTAATTTCTAGCGAGTAAGGTCATTTTGAATCAGTAAGGCCCAAAAAGATAACTTTTACATGCTATTACATAGAGAGGCATAGAGGTTTAATGAATTTTACAAATTTGAACTTTTTAGAGATCACAAAAAAGTATGAGTTTTTCACGCAAACGTTCACTTAACAAAAAAGATATTAGTTTTTAGACATTAAAACCAAAAACACCCACAAAACAACTAAAACAACAACAAAAGTAAGCACCAAAATACTTTCTGTTAGAATCATTTCATTTACAAATAATTCTATAGATATAAAAAAGCCGGCTACCGCCGGCGAATAATTATGTATTTAGAGTTCATTCAATCCCAAAACATCTGTCATGGTATAAAAGCCCGCTGGTTTGGCACTCAACCAAACAGCGGCCTTGACGGCGCCATTAGCAAACGTCATACGATCGGTCGCTTTGTGCGTTATCTCCACTCGTTCCCCAATATCAGCAAACATGGCTGTGTGCTCACCGACAATATCGCCAGCGCGAATTGTAGCAAAGCCGATCTCATCTTTAGTACGTTCACCTGTGATACCTTCTCGCGCATAGACAGCTACATCATTCAGCTTGTTGCCCATCGCACCAGCAATGGCTTCGCCCATCCCGATAGCGGTACCAGAAGGAGCATCAACTTTATGACGATGATGTGCTTCGACAATCTCAACATCACAGTAGTCGCCCATCACTTTGGCTGCTTTCTCAAGAAGCTTAAATACTAGGTTCACACCAACAGAGTAGTTAGGAGCCATGACAACAGGCACTTGCTTAGCGGCTTCGTCAATTAGTTCACGCTCTGCATCACTGAAACCAGTCGTCCCAATCACAATACTCTTTCCATGCTTCTTACACAGTTCAAGATTCGCCAACGTACTTACTGGGGCAGTAAAATCGATGATTACATCAAAATTATCGACGTCTTTAGCAAGATCATCCGTTAAGAACACATCGAATTTGCCTTCACCACAAAGTTCACCGATATCGACACCGACAAGTGAGGACTCAGGTCGTTCTGATCCCGCGCTCACTGTCGCCTCTGGGTTAAGGTGTGAAGCTTTAACCAAATTACGGCCCATTCGGCCTGCTGCTCCTGCGATTGCAATACGAACCATTGCGCTTTCTCTCCTTCTCTGGATAACGAGGTTTGCTCTCGTTCTCTCGTTTCGCTTAATCTGTTTAAACTAACAACATACCGTGGTTACCACAAGCAAGTTCATCAGGCTTAAGCGAACTCTTTTACGACACGCTCCAAGATAGGCACGTTCGCTTCAGGAAAGGCATAGTTACCCAATTCTCTTATCTCAACCCAGCGACCTTCTTGACCTTCTCGGCCGTAAGGCTCATTACTGAACTTAGATACCGTAATAAAATCAAACTTAAGTGATTTGTCTGGATAGTCATATTCCAAATGCTCGAAAAGGGCTTGCTCAGTAACTTCAATTCCTACTTCTTCTTCAAGTTCTCTTGCTAGAGCATGTTCAATACTTTCTCCTGACTCGACTTTCCCGCCGGGAAACTCCCAAAACCCGCCTTTATGCTTGTCGTCTGGACGCTTTGTAATAAAAATTTTTGATTTGTCTTGGTTAAAAATAATAGCCGCGACTATGTGAATTCTTTTCATAGGGGTTCCTAACTCTCAAGCCGTTACACTTCAACGGTCTTTGCATCTCTAAAACTATCCGATGCTATCAAAACTTATGAAATTCGACAGCCACAGAATTTGCTTAAAAAAAGAGCCGCCTAGGCGACTCTTTAAAAAATTATCTGACTAATACGTTAGTCGATCTTGCCGTGGCACTGTTTATACTTCTTACCACTACCACAAGGGCAAGGCTCATTGCGACCTACTTTACGTTCATCACGTACCATTGGCTGACTTGAACCTTCTTCAGATTCTTCACCTTCAGAAAGAGGGTTTTGTGCTGCTGCGTGTTGCGCTTGAGCACGACGAGCGGCCTCTTCAGCTTGCGCACGACGTTGCTCTTCCATACGTTCAACTTCTTCTTGTTGCTGGACTCGAACGCGAGATAGAACAGTAATCACATCAGTTTTCAGCGCTTCTAGTAGACCTTCAAACAGTTCAAACGATTCACGCTTGTATTCCTGTTTCGGGTTCTTCTGCGCATAGCCGCGTAAGTGAATACCCTGACGCAAGTGATCCATTGCTGCCAAGTGCTCTTTCCAAAGCGTATCCAGAGTTTGAAGCATAACCGATTTCTCGAAGTTACGAAGCACTTGCGCACCCACCACTTCCTCTTTCTCTTTATACACTTCAACGGCTAGATTGATGATCTTCTCGCGTAGCGCCTCTTCGTAAAGCTTATCGTCTTCTTCAAGCCATTGCTTCACTGGCGCATCAAGATCGAAGTCTGCTTTCAAGCGCTCTTGTAGACCTTCAACGTCCCACATATCTTCTAGTGATTGTGGCGGGATGTACTCATCAATAACCGCTGTTAGCACATCTTCACGGTTTTGCTCGATCATACCGCTGATGTCTTCAACGTTCATCAATTCGTCGCGCAGCTCGTAGACAACCTTACGCTGATCGTTCGCCACATCATCGTATTCTAGTAGCTGCTTACGGATATCAAAGTTACGGCCTTCCACTTTGCGCTGTGCTTTTTCAATTGAGCGAGAAAGCATTTTCGATTCAATAGCTTCACCTTCTTCCATACCACTTTGAATAAGGCTCGCCATACGATCAGAAGTGAAAATACGTAACAAAGAGTCTTCCATAGATAGGTAGAAGCGCGATGAACCCGCATCACCTTGACGACCAGAACGACCACGTAGCTGGTTATCAATACGGCGAGATTCGTGGCGCTCAGTACCAATGATGTGTAGACCACCAGCATCTAGTACTTGATCATGTACCACTTTCCACTCTGCTTTAATCGCATCGATTTGTTCTTGAGTTGGGTTCTCCAAAGCTTCCACTTTTGATTGCCAACTACCGCCAAGCACAATATCCGTACCACGACCGGCCATGTTGGTCGCGATAGTTACCGCACCCGGCATACCCGCTTCAGCAACAATTTCCGCTTCCTTCTCATGGAATTTCGCATTCAATACGTTGTGTTTGATCTTCGCTTTCTTCAAGGCGTTGGAGAGTAGTTCTGATTTTTCAATCGATACGGTACCAACCAATGTTGGCTGACCTTTCGCAACGCGCTCTTTGATATCTTCAATGATTGCAGCAAACTTCTCAGCTTCGGTGCGGTACACCACATCCGGCATATCGTTACGAATCATAGGTTTGTTGGTTGGGATAACCACCGTTTCCAAGCCATAAATAGATTGGAACTCAAACGCCTCAGTATCCGCAGTACCTGTCATACCAGACAGTTTTTCGTATAAGCGGAAGTAGTTCTGGAAGGTAATCGAAGCCAAAGTTTGGTTTTCGTTTTGAATCTTAACGCCTTCTTTCGCTTCTACTGCTTGGTGAAGACCTTCAGACCAACGACGACCTGGCATTGTACGACCAGTATGTTCATCAACAATTACTACTTCACCTTCGTCAGTAACGATGTAATCAACGTTGCGCTCAAACAACACATGAGCACGCAAAGCGGCATTCACGTGATGTAACATGCTGATGTTAGTCGGAGAGTAAAGTGTGTCACCCTCTTCCATAAGACCATTTTTCACCAACAGTTCTTCAACGTACTCTTGGCCCGTTTCTGTGAGGTATACTTGCTTTGATTTCTCATCAACAGTGTAGTGACCATCACCACGATATTCTTCAGAGTCTTCTTTGTCTTGCTTTTTAAGATGCGGGATCAAAAGGTTGATTCGGGTGTATAGCTCAGAGCTATCTTCAGCAGGACCAGAAATGATTAAAGGGGTACGAGCTTCATCAATTAGGATTGAGTCCACCTCATCGACAACTGCAAAGAAGCGTTCACGTTGTACGCGATCTTCGCTACGGAAAGCCATATTGTCACGAAGGTAGTCAAAACCAAATTCATTGTTCGTTCCGTACAAGATGTCAGCTTGGTACGCTTCTTTTTTCTCTTGAGGAGGCATGTTTGGCACGTTTACGCCAACAGTCATACCTAAAAATTCAAATAGAGGGCGGTTTGTCTCTGCATCACGTTTAGCTAGATAATCGTTCACTGTTACAATGTGAACGCCTTTACCAGCCAGGGCATTTAGGTAAGCAGGAAGCGTTGCCGTCAGCGTTTTACCTTCACCCGTACGCATTTCAGCGATTTGACCCGCATTTAGAACCATACCGCCGATAAGCTGGACGTCGAAGTGGCGCATACCGTAGACACGCTTAGATGCTTCACGAACCGTAGCAAAAGCTTCTGGAAGTAGTTTATCAAGAGTTTCACCTTTCTCTAGGCGCTCACGGAATTCAACCGTCTTTGCTTTTAACTCTTCATCACTTAGAGCCTCGAATGTTGGCTCATAGTTATTAATTTCTTTTACAATTTTTCTAAGGCGGCGCAGTGTTCGGTCGTTGCGACTGCCAATCACTTTTGTCAGTAGCTTAGTTAT
>NZ_JAWOQO010000149.1:0-1246 GCF_033337345.1 Vibrio sp. YT-18
TCCAATTGTGGTCACCGAGTCAGGAATAACAATCTCCTTTCTTACTCCACCATAGGAAATTATTATCTTTTTGTTATCAGTGCCATCATCATTACGAGCAAAAATAAAACCATCTGATGGGACATTGTTAACTATTGATATTGCATTTTTATTAAATGCCCGCTCCCCAATGGAGGTCACTGAATCAGGAATAGTAACGCTGGTGAGCTGGTTGTCAGAAAATGCCCGCTCCCCAATGGAGGTCACTGAATCGGGAATAGTAACGCTGGTGAGCTGGTTGTCATGAAATGCCTCGTACTCAATAGCTGTCACCGAATCTGAGATAGTCACGCTGGTGAGATTATTTTTAGCGAACGCCCGCTCCCCAATGGAGGTCACCGAATCAGGAATAGTAACTCTGGTGAGCTGACTTTCAGCAAACATCCAACTATCAATAGTAATCACCGAATCTGGTATAGCAATCTCTTTTCTTGCTCCACCATAGGAAATTATGATCTTTTTGTTTTCAGTGCCATCATCATTACGAGCAAAAATAATACCATCTGATGGGACATTGTTAACTATTGATATTGCATTTTTATTAAATGCCCGCTCCCCAATCGAGGTCACTGAATCAGGAATAGTAACGCTGGTGAGATTATTTTCAGCGAACGCCCGCTCCCCAATGGAGGTCACCGAATCTGGTATAACCACATTAGTGAGTTTATTGTTTTCAAACGCCTGTCTTCCAATTATAGTAACCGATTTTGGGATGACCACGCTGGTGAGCTGCTTGTCATAAAATGTCCCCCCATTAATAAGTTCGACCGAATCTGGGATGACGACATCTGTGTCGTTACCGTTGTAGCCAATAAGTATTGACTTGTCATCTGAACCATCACGATTTTTGGCATATTGCAACCCTTCCGTTGCTCGTTCACAGCCAGTAAGAAAGGCTAAACAGAGTAAAGTGCCAAGAATTTGGGCTGTTGCTTTCATGAGCCTTGTTCTTGATAATGTCATGGCTGTTCCCGTATTTTATTAAGACCGTCAAATACCCTCTACCAACGCATAAAAGCGTTCACAGGTAGTCAGCTTTATTTTGAGATAAACGTAAGGTAGCAATACTTTCCGCAGTTAGTCCACTTCCAACAAGTTGTTTAGCTAGTTTCGCTACTAAAACGGACGCTTTGACAAGCAAAACATACATATAAAAGGCCCAAATCGTGAAAGTTTCATTCTACTAAATGACTTTTTGTAGGGTAAA
>NZ_JAWOQO010000150.1:0-1241 GCF_033337345.1 Vibrio sp. YT-18
TGAATGAGATCTTGAAGCGCGGTGAGTTCTTGTTCGCAATCTTGAGGGAACTGGTTAATCGCAACAACGGCTGGGATTCCATATTTATGGACGTTCTTGATGTGCCACTTTAAGTTTTCAAACCCGGCTACCAATGCCGCTTGGTCAGGTGAGAAAATCGAATCTGGAATTGCCATGCCTGGGCGCAAGTCGTAGTGGCCGGAGTTCGCTTTAAGGCCTCTTAACGTCGCAACAATCACCACACAGTCAGGCGCTTTGTTGGCAGCCGCTGCTTTAATATTACAGGCTTTCTCAAATCCCATGTCAGAGCCAAATCCCGCTTCAGTTACCGTGTAACGCGAAAGTTTTAACGCAATCTCATCAGCGATAATAGAAGAATTGCCATGCGCAATGTTAGCAAAAGGGCCTGCGTGGATCAGAGTAGGGACACCTTCAAGCGTTTGCATCAATGTTGGTGCAATGGCTTCTTGCAACGTTACGGCCATCGCACCTGCTACTTGTAAATCTTCTGTGGTGATAGGCTGACCGTCGAGATCATAAGCAACAACAATTTTGCCAATGCGCTGACGTAAGTCTTTAAGATTTTTTGCCAACGCAATAATGGCCATCAACTCGGATGCGGCTGAAATATCAAACCCTTCGTTACGCTCAAATCCGTTAATGGTTTTGCCATGTTCGTTCAAACCAATTTTGACCATGCGAAGTGCACGGTCGTTGTGGTCCATCACGCGTTTCCAAGTAATGCTTTCAACGTCAATTTTTAATGCTTTTAAACCAGTTCGAGCTTCAAAGGCGTCATATCCTTCGCGCTGCTCGTGGAATAAGCGCGCATCTAAAGCTGCAGACGCTAAGTTGTGTGCAGCCGTAACGGCGTGAATATCACCCGTCAAATGCAAATTGAGCTCTTCCATTGGCGCAACTTGGGAATATCCGCCACCTGCGGCACCACCTTTGATGCCAAAGACAGGCCCCATTGATGGCTGTCGAATACATGCCATCACGGATTGCTTTAGCTTCGCCAGTCCTTGAGCAAGGCCAATGGTTGTCACGGTTTTGCCTTCACCTAGTGGAGTTGGGGTAATCGCGGTGACCAGAACCAATTTGCCGTTTTGGTTGTCATTCAGGCGGGCTAAACACTTAGGGTGTACTTTGGCTTTGTATTTTCCATGTGTATCAAATTCTTCAGGCAATAGACCTGCTTTTTCAGCGATAACATCGATGGAAGATAACGGTGTGTTTCG
>NZ_JAWOQO010000151.1:0-1241 GCF_033337345.1 Vibrio sp. YT-18
CAACAACACCTCATTCAGAGGGTTTGGGTTCAGCGTTCACAAACAAATGGATCACCACCGATTTTTCTGAATCGTTGCTGGAGTTCATCCCTCCGGTTTCTCATGACATTCCAGAATTGATGGCGCAACTGAAAGACATTCACCATTTCACTCAAACCAAAATGGGCGAAGAAAAGATGTGGCCGCTTTCTATGCCATGTTATGTCGGCAGTGAAGATGATATTCAGCTTGCTCAGTACGGTTCATCGAACTCGGCGAAAATGAAAACATTGTACCGTGAGGGGCTAAAACGCCGTTACGGTAGCTTGATGCAGATTATTTCTGGTGTTCACTTCAACTTTTCATTCCCTGAGTCATTTTGGGATGCGCTTTATGGTGAGCAGGATGAGCAAGCTCGCCAAGACACCAAATCAGCCGCTTACTTTGCTTTGATTCGTAACTATTACCGTTTTGGTTGGATGATCCCTTACTTCTTTGGTGCATCGCCAGCGTTATGTGGTTCGTTCATTCAAGGCCGTGAGACTAAACTCCCGTTTGAAAGCATCGGTGGGACACTGTATCTCCCTAAAGCGACGTCTCTTCGCTTGAGTGATCTTGGTTATACCAACAGTGCTCAAAGCGTATTGAAAATTGGTTTCAACAGTATTGACCAATATCTTGAAGGTTTAGGTGATGCGATTCGTCGACCATCTGAAGAATTCGCAAAAATTGGAGTAAAAGTGGATGGTGAGTACCGTCAGCTCAATACCAACATTCTCCAGATTGAAAATGAATTGTACGCACCAATTCGTCCGAAACGCGTAGCGAAAAGTGGTGAGAAGCCTTCAGATGCATTGAGTCGCGCGGGCGTGGAATACATTGAAGTGCGCTCATTAGATGTGAACCCATTCAGTGCCGTTGGTGTTAGCGAAGAGCAAGTTCGTTTCTTAGATCTTTTCCTAACGTGGGCGGCGTTGTCAGATTCTGACCCAATGGATAACTGCGAACTAGAATGCTGGCGTGACAACTGGAACAAAGTGATCATCTCTGGTCGTGAAAAGGGTTTGATGCTGCAGATCGGTTGCCAAGGTGAACGCTTATCTTTGCAAGATTGGGCGAAGCGAGTATTCGTTGAGTTGCGCCAAATTGCAGTAGAGATGGATTCTGCTGCTGGTGGCGATGCTTACCAAGCTGTATGTGACAAGCTAGAAGCATGGATTGATAACCCTGAACTAACGATCTCTGGTCAACTATTAGAGCTA
>NZ_JAWOQO010000152.1:0-1234 GCF_033337345.1 Vibrio sp. YT-18
CGATCAGCCTATCGGTTCGTTAAAATAGAAAAAGTGATGATCAAAAAAATGGTCGATCTATTTTTTGATCAAAATGGCGACGACTTTATCGCAAAACACGCCAACAAAACGGGAATTGCTACTCTCGGTAATTATAAAGAGATGCATTTTATGAATGCGCAATTACTGAGTGAGTTAAAACAGCTCCTCCGAGAGTTGGATGATGCCAACTTAACAGCGCTGATCTCGTACTGGGTGGCGGCGTTACAAGTCGAAAACGACGAGCTGGAAAAACATTTACCCCAAGGTGAGTAGCTCTGCTCACCTTTTTCCTTCGTTTGTCTTCTCTATTTTTGCCCTTCTATCTGTTGCTTTGTCTATTCTACGCATCGACCAACACAGACTTTACTTACTTTCTGCATCTATTCGCATCCACCATTAGTCGACGTTCGACATAAAAAACGCATCACAAGTGATACGTTTTTTGCGTCGTTGTTTGTATTCGACTCTATTCGCAGTCGTCTTCATCTGCGTTAACTGGGAACAAACACATTAAGCGACTGAGGACGAATCTTGATCTCTAAACGACGGTCAGAATAGAGCTCACCGTCGATGACGTAGTCAATCGGCTTATCCGCAGTAATCGTTACCCCTGTCGCGCTCGCGTACTGAAACAGATTCGACTCATCCTGCGCACCGACGCTGGTTAATGTTAGATCCGACAACGCCACTAGGCGTCCACCCAGCGACTGAGTGTTATCAAGGTAGGTAATGTGCAGTTTCCCATCATCTGGCTGCGGCGCGCCGCCACCTTGCGCTAACACGGTACTGAAGGGCGCGATGTTTGCCACGACGAAGCTGTGCACGTCCATCTCCTGACGCTCCCATCCTTGTTCACTCGCCGCCTGCCCTTCGAGGGTTACTTGCAGAGTTTGCACCTTTTCGGAAATAACAGCGTTAAAAAAGCCCGTTAAATACGCCAGTTGCCCAAAAGCATTTTTCTCTTCACGATGCGCGTGTTCAATCATCTTCTGTTCCAAGCCAATACCCAGCACCAACAGAATCAAACGCTGATTACATTCTGCGGTGTCTATGCGTTGGCAATGACCTGCGAGAATGGCTTCACACGCTTTTTCCACCGGTGATAACTTCACGCCGATGCCATACAGCACATGGCACAGCGCATTCGCCGTGCCCAACGGTATGATGCCAAGCTGGATGTCAGTGCCGACCAATTGGCTCGCCACTTCAGTCA
>NZ_JAWOQO010000153.1:0-1234 GCF_033337345.1 Vibrio sp. YT-18
GATGATTGGGAAGTTCAGCGTTAGCTCGTCGCTATTAATAGCGTGATCGATTGGGCCTTCCAGTGTGAAGTTATAACTGCCATCCGTTTTCACTACCAACGTAAAGACAGGGTTACCATCTGCGGCCGCAACGTAGCTGAAGCTGCCATCAGGATTTGCAGTCTCTATCAACGTCACTGAGTTGCCTTGCGAGGTGAGCCCTGCAACCACATCTACAGAGGTATCTAACTGGTAACTCACCACGCGGTCAGAACCTTGCGTTGTCGTGAACTGACCATCAATCGTAAGTGAATCATTTTGGTCCGAACCGATGTTCGCTAAGTCGTCTTCATCAACAGTGATGGCTTCAACATTTGTGATAGTCGGTTGGTCATCGGTAATCGTGACAGGAATAACGGCGGAAGTCGTGTCTCCATCAAAATCGGTCACTGTGATCGGGAAGTTGAGCGTTAAGCTGTCACTGTTTGCTGCATGGTCAATCGCGCCTTCAAGGGTAAAGTTGTAGCTGCCGTCTGGATTGACGGTTAATGTGAATACCGGATTTGTCCCTGCTGTTGCCGTATAAGTGAAGCTTCCATCAGAATTAGCCGTTTCCGTCATTGTGACGGCTACGCCTTGTGAGGTTAATCCATCAACAGGTGTCGCATTCGAGTCAAGCTGGTAACTCACAACTCTGTCTGCACCTTCAGTGGTCGTAAACCGGCCATCAATTGAAACTGGGTCGTTTTGGTCTGAACCGATACCAGCCAGATCGTCTTCATCAACACTGATCGCTTCAAAATCCGTTACAACTGGCAATGAGTCAACGATCGTGACTGGCAACGTAATTTTGCTCGTGTCGCCATCAAAATCCGTCGCGATGATGGAAAAGTCCAACGTTAAGGTGTCACTATTTGGAGCATGATCAACAGCCCCTTGCAGTTCAAACGAGTAACTCCCTTCACTGTTTACCTGTAACGTAAATACCGAATTGCCGTTTGCCGTCGCTGTGTAGGTAAAGCTGCCGTTAGCATTGCTGACTTCAACCAACGTGATAACTTGACCGTTGGAGGTCAAACCGTTTAGCGGGTCTGAACCTGTTTCAAGCTGGTACTGAACCACACCATCTGAGCCTTGCGTGGTTGTAAACTGCCCTTCAACCAACAACGCGTTTGATTGCCCACCATTCGTGATGAGATTATTTTCATCCACAGTGAGAGGCACGACATTCTCAATCGTAGAAATCGGAAGAGCG
>NZ_JAWOQO010000154.1:0-1228 GCF_033337345.1 Vibrio sp. YT-18
ACTGAGTTTTCGTTTCCGGTTACTGCTTTCCCGAACCAGCCCCTCTTTCGTGGTTCGGGATTTTTTATCCAAATATACGGCGATGGAATCCTTTCTCTACTAATGCCATACCTAAGCCTCCCATTGCACCAAACAGGTGTGCATCAACAGCAACACGAGCGCCTATCATTGCAGCAGTGCTGGTTGAAGGGCCATAAAGTTGCTCCCATGCGATTTTCGCAATAAGTCCGGCGACTAAGAGTAGGCTACTTCTTCTGTTTTCAAACACTTCTCTGAGAGCCCAAAAACCAAACAAACCGTGTAAGACGCCAGACAAGCCGACATAGACTGACATGCTAGTCAGTAAGTTCATTGCGCCGACAAAGGCACAAAGCAAAAGAAAAACAATCGAGAAGTTGCGTGCACTAGGACGGAATATAAACGCGATAACCCATAATCCTGCCAAGTTCATTCCAAGGTGGGCAAAGTTGGTATGCGTGAAATTTCCTGTTACGATTCGCCACCATTCACCATGACGTATGTTGTAAGCGTGCCATTCGGTGAGGCTCGCCATTGGTTCGAATTGTAGTACTAAGCAGATAACGCTGATGATGGTCAGCAATGTATAAAGGTTCACTCTATGTCTCGTTATTGTTCTCAGTGTGGAAAATCGCGCAAAGCCTGTATTTGCCAATGGATCGTACCGCTAGCAAGCGGGGTTGAACTTATCATTCTTCAGCATACGAGTGAAGCGCATCGTCCACTTGGTACGGCACGGATTCTCAATTTGAGTTTAAAGAACTGTACTTGTTTGATTGGCGAGGATTTTTCTGACGACGCACAGTTAAACGCGTTACTCACCGATGAAGCGTATCAGCATTTTATCCTTTATCCGTCGGAGCAATCACAGTGCCTTTCAGACATTGCGTGTACCGAGAGCGAGCGCACAAGAAAAACACGCTTGATTTTGCTCGATGGCACGTGGAAAAAAGCCTATAAAATGTGGCAGCTTTCCACCAACTTGCACACTTTAACCACAGTAAAGCTTCCCGAGGATTTACAAGGTCACTATACAATTCGTAAAGCGCCTTCAGACAACAGTCTTTCGACAGTGGAAGCAGGGTTTTATGCGTTGAGTTTATTGGAGCCGGATAACGACTTCTCGCCGCTACTTAATGCTTTTGACAGGATGATTGAATTTCAAATCGCCCAGATGCCTCCGGGCGTATTTGAAAAAAATTATTTGAAC
>NZ_JAWOQO010000155.1:0-1228 GCF_033337345.1 Vibrio sp. YT-18
AAAGGAGTAAATGATGACTCGTTTGGTTCCCTTATTTATTGATGGTGAGTTTCGTGAGTCTCAAACCTCAGATTGGGTTGAAGTCACCAATCCCGCCACCAATGACGTAATCGCGTATGTGCCATGTTCGACAAATGCTGAGATGAAAGCGGCCATCGAAAGTGCGCAAACGGCTTTTCAATCTTGGAAAGAGGTGGCGGTATCAGAGCGAGCGCGTTTGATGCTTCGCTATCAGCATCTTTTGAAAGCACATCATGATGAAATCGCGACCTTGCTTTCGCACGAAACGGGCAAAATCTTTGCCGATGCCAAAGGCGATGTTTGGCGCGGCATAGAAGTGGTTGAGCAAGCGGCCAACATTGCCAGCAACCTGATGGGAGAAACGGTCGAAAATGTCGCGACTGACATCGACAGCTACTCGATAATCCAGCCTTTGGGTGTGTGCTGCGGTATTACTCCGTTCAACTTTCCTGCCATGATCCCGTTGTGGATGTTTCCCATCGCAATCGCGAGCGGTAACACTTTCGTTCTTAAGCCTTCCGAGCAAGTGCCTTTGACCTCGATTCGCTTAGCTGAGCTTTTTGAAGAGGCGGGTGCGCCAAAAGGTGTGTTGCAGATCGTTCATGGCCGCAAAGAGCAAGTCGATTTCTTGCTTGCTCATCCCGATATTCGCGCGGTGTCTTTCGTCGGCTCAGTGCCTGTCGCGCAGTACATTTACACCACGGGAACTCAATACTTTAAACGCGTACAAGCCTTTGCTGGCGCTAAAAATCACATGGTTGTCATGCCTGATGCTAACAAAGAGCCCGTCATCAACAACTTGGTTGGGTCGTCGGTTGGGGCTGCAGGGCAACGTTGCATGGCGATTTCAGTCGCGGTGTTTGTTGGCGAGTCAAAAGCCTGGATTGCGGATCTCAAACAAGAAATGGCGAAAATCCATCCCGGCGCTTGGGATGATGAGGATGCAGCGTATGGTCCGTTGATCAGTGAGCAAGCCAAGCAGCGAGTTTTGGGTTTGATTGAGTTAGGCAAACAACAAGGTGCGGTGTGTGAACTTGATGGCAGCCAATGTGAAGTCGAAGGGTTTCCCGATGGTAATTGGATCGGGCCAACGCTGTTTAGCGGCGTAACGCCGAATATGTCGATTTACACCCAAGAGATTTTTGGCCCAGTTTTGGTCTGCATTGAAGTAGAGACGTTGCAAGAGGCGATCGATCTCGTCAATCGC
>NZ_JAWOQO010000156.1:0-1227 GCF_033337345.1 Vibrio sp. YT-18
AGTGACACGTACTTAGTTTTCAATAGGCGCTTGGCCAGAAAGGCGGTAAAGGTATTGACGCGATAGCCAACAACCATAGGACGCTTAAGCAACATGCACTCTAACGCTACCGTTCCAGATGCTAGCATTACCGCATCAGAGGCTGTAATAACATTGCGAGCCGTATCATCCACCAATTTGAAATCAAGCTCGGGCGCATGCTCTTTCCACGCTTGCTCAAATTGCTCTCGACGTTTTTGATTAACTAGCGCAACTACAAAGCCCAAACCTGGGTATTTTTGGTGCAGAAGCTTGCACGTCTCAATGAATGGTTGAGAGAGCATCTTGAGCTCACTACCACGGCTACCCGGTAAAACTGCTAACCATTTTTTGTCTTGTTCAAGTCCTAGCAGCTCTCGCGCAGGCGCTTGCTCAGATTGCAAAGGAATAGCATCCGCTAAGGTGTGGCCGATAAACTCACAAGGCACGTTAAATTTATCGTAAAACGCCTTTTCAAACGGTAGAAAAGCCAGTACCAGGTTGGTCGCAGCCTCGATTTTGAAGATACGCTTTTGACGCCACGCCCATACTGAAGGGCTCACGTAGTGCACGGTTTTAATGCCTGCTTGCTTTAAATCTAACTCTAGACGCAAGTTAAAATCTGGCGCATCAATACCGACAAAAACATCTGGCGGGTTCTGAGTGAAGTACTTAACAAGCTCAGCTTTTACTTTTAACAAACGAGGTAATCGTCCAAGCACTTCAACTAACCCCATTACAGCTAACTCTTCCATATCAAAAAGAGATTCACAGCCTTGTGCGATCATTTTTGGCCCACCGATGCCGACAAACTCTGCATTCGGGTATCGCTCTTTCACTGCCTTGATAAAGCCTTCCCCTAGCGTGTCACCAGATAACTCGCCAGCAATGATGCCAATACGTAATGGTTTTTCCATATCGATTTCGCCCTATGTACTATGGATAAGGGATTCCTTATCCATAAAACACAAAAAGACCGCAGCCCTAATTGGGCGCGATCTTTTCCACTTATTGATTCATTCGCGAATTAACGAATGATACCACGTTCCGTTGTTTCTAGAATGTCAGAAAAACGCTTCACTGCTGGCCATTCTTGTGCCATTTCTGCAAGAATCGGTTTCACTTCTTCTAGCGTTTTACCAGAGCGGTAAATTTCTTTGTACGCTTTTTGTAGTGCTCGAATTTCTGGTTTCTCAAAACCATTACGCT
>NZ_JAWOQO010000157.1:0-1227 GCF_033337345.1 Vibrio sp. YT-18
ACACTGAAACTGGCTGAATCGCCGATACTAGTGAAGCTTAAGGTTTGGACGCAATACACGGTTAATGCGGCCAACCAGCATCATCAAGCCTGTTTTGAACACGCCGTGAAGTGCCATCAAGTGCATGCGGTATAGTGAGATATAAACAACACGTGCAATACGGCCTTCAACCATCATCGACCCTTTGGTTAAGTTACCCATCAAGCTACCTACTGTAGAGAAGCGGCTTAGAGACACTAAAGAACCATGGTCTTTGTACACGTAGTTTTTCAACTCACGACCATTTAGCTTCGCCACAATGTTGCTGAACGCTTGGCTAGCCATTTGGTGCGCAGCTTGCGCACGAGGTGGCACAAATGAGCCGTCTGGTTGTGTGCATTGCGCCAAATCGCCGATAACAAAAATATCGTCATCACGCGTTGTTTGCAGTGTTCCTTTCACAACCAATTGGTTAATACGGTTTGTTTCTAGACCTGCAATGTCTTTGATGAAATCAGGTGCTTTGATACCCGCAGCCCAAACCATGATTTGCGCAGGAATCTTTTCGCCATCTTTGGTAGTTAGGCCGTCTTTCTCCGCCTTAGTCACCATTGTTGCTGTACGAACGTTTACACCCAGCTTAACAAGCTCTTGATGCGCCGCAGACGAAATACGTGGTGGCAATGCAGGAAGAATGCGCTCGCCCGCTTCAATCAGATTAACATTCAGCTTGCTTGAATCTAGATCACCAAACCCGTAAGTGCGAAGTTCTTTCACGGCATTGTGCAGCTCAGCCGATAGCTCAACGCCCGTTGCACCAGCACCAACGATCGCGATATCCACTGTACCATTACCGTTTTTCGCATGCAGCTTTAGGAACTCGTTGTTCATTTCTGTACGGAAACGGTGCGCTTGTTCTGGGCTATCTAGGAAAATACAGTTTTCGCGAACGCCTGGAGTGTTGAAATCGTTCGATGTTGAACCAATCGCCATCACTAGAAGATCGTATTCTAGCTCGCGGCTTGGCATAAGAAGTTCACCGTGTTCGTCTTTCAGCTCACTTAAAATGATCACTTTACGTTCACGGTCGATGTCTTGAAGGCTACCCATTTGGAAATCGAAGCTATGGTTTTTCGCATGAGCACGGTAGCTCAAAGCGTCAACACCTTCGTCCAAAGAACCCGTTGCAACTTCATGCAACAGTGGTTTCCACAAGTGGCTCGCTTTACGGTCTACTAGCGTAATTTG
>NZ_JAWOQO010000158.1:0-1224 GCF_033337345.1 Vibrio sp. YT-18
CAACGATAGACTAATGTTAAGCAATCGGTTTTAGTAGACAAAACTTCTACAACTTTGTGAATGTGATGCGCACAAAGTTGTCACTCGAAGAGTTGAGTCACCACTTACGTGAGATTGAATATAAGTGGGGGCGTGAGGAAAATGCGCAAAAGTATCAGGATCGAACACTGGATCTCGATATAGTGCTCTTCGGTGAGTGCATCTCGGCACAAAAACCGGAGCTACCTCGCAGTGATATCTACAAATATCCTTTTGTCACAAAGCCCTTGTATGATCTCGAACCTCATTTAGTGATCCCCGGCGATGGACGCACTGTAGCCGACATTTGGCATGCTATGCAGCCAGTTGATTCACTCAAACCAGTTTCTTTTTCACTTTAAATTTGAGTTGTTTACATGAGTTATTTTGAAGCCTTTATTTTGGCTCTGATTCAGGGTCTGACAGAGTTTTTGCCCATTTCCAGCTCTGCGCACTTGATCTTACCCTCTGCCATTTTCGGCTGGGCCGACCAAGGTCTAGCGTTTGATGTGGCAGTACACGTCGGCACATTGATGGCGGTTGTAATTTATTTCCGCCACGAAGTGATCACTTTATTCCGAGCATTGTTTGCTTCGATCTTCAAAGGTGACCGCAGTAAAGAAGCAAAACTGGCATGGATGATCGTGATCGCCACGATTCCGGCGTGTGTGTTCGGTTTGCTGATGAAAGACGTTATCGAAGTCTACCTGCGCAGTGCCTATGTGATTGCGACAACCACCATCGTATTCGGTTTGTTGCTTTGGTGGGTGGATAAGAATGCCAAGCTTGTTGCCGATGAGTACCAAACTGGCTGGAAGAAAGCGGTGTTTATTGGTATTGCTCAAGCACTTGCGATGATCCCTGGAACTTCACGTTCTGGTGCAACGATCACTGCCGCTCTATATTTGGGCTTCACTCGTGAAGCGGCAGCGCGTTTTTCATTTTTGATGTCGATTCCTATCATCACATTAGCTGGTAGCTACTTGGGTATGAAGCTGGTTACCAGCGGTGAGCCTGTGCACGTAGGCTTTTTGCTGACTGGTATTCTGACTTCATTTATTAGCGCATACATCTGTATCCACTTCTTCTTGAAGATGATTTCACGCATGGGCATGACGCCATTCGTGATTTACCGTCTGATTCTAGGTGTGGGCCTATTTGCATTCTTGCTTAGTGCTTAATCCTTGAAAACAAAAACGCCCGCTC